>CANHJA010000020.1 GCA_947460795.1 Bacteroidota bacterium
CGTTTCGGTAGCTGTGATACCTATATGTCTTCCTAAAAATTCGTGTTGTTGCTTCTCCCTTAAATTCATTTTGAAAAATTTTAAAGTGCAAATTTACAAATCCTAAAGGAGAAATTTATAAGTATTTTTTATAGTGTAGACAACTTTTCACTGTATTTATTAATCGATTATGAATCGCTCACAACCATGTATTTCCTTGATTTTACTGCAAATACATGTCGCTAATTAGCCGATGTTCTTTTGAAAAAGAATTCTTGTTAAACTTTTGAAAATACCTATTTTATTATTACTAAAATGATTTACTATCGGTTGTTTTATCAGCAAACGATACAAGTATTTTGGTAACACATCAACCTGTAGGAAATCGAACAATCAAGGAGGCTACGATCTCAATGCCGGAGCGTCATTGCGAAGGATGAAGCAATCTAGGTTTTGCTTTTAGGGTTTGTTCAGACTGCTTCGTGCCTTTCCGGATAGCGGAACAGGCGCAGTGACAAACCCTCTCGGTTGCTACTCACTGCTGACCAAAGCGTCAGCATCGCAATGAGGTTTGTAATAAAAAGTATGGTCACCGCAATTGTTTCGTGATTCAAAAAGTAAGAAACTGCCAAACGAAACCCTGAACGATTATACTGAATCATCATTTTACAACTCATCCTATTCATTTTGCTACCTTGTCACCTCGTTTTGTAGGTATTGAT
Source organism: Bacteroidota bacterium (assembly GCA_947460795.1). GTDB lineage: Bacteria > Bacteroidota > Bacteroidia > Chitinophagales > Chitinophagaceae > OLB11. The sequence continues at coordinate 702 of CANHJA010000020.1, forward strand.
GTTCATTTTTAAATAAATATGCACTCAGTTGGTATACAAATGTGCTCTGTTGGTATACAAATGCACTCTGTTGGTGTACAAATGCACTCAGTTGGTATACAAATGTGCTCTGTTGGTATACAAATGCACTCTGTTGGTATACAAATGTGCTCAGTTGGTATACAAATGTGCTCTGTTGGTATACAAATGCACTCTGTTGGTATACAAATGTGCTCAGTTGGTATACAAATGATACTAATAAGAAGGTAATTGAGCTTTTTTGATTGTAAAAGTGTATTTTTATAGTATCAACCTATTCTCAATTCCGGAGCGTCATTGCGAAGGATGAAGCAATCTAGGTTTTGCTGATAAGGGCTTGCTTAGACTGCTTCGTGCCTTTCCGGATAGCGGAACAGGCGCAGTGACGTCCAAATGTCAAAATACTACTTCGATAAATAACAAATAACAGAGGAAAAGCAATCTCAATTCCGGAGCGTCATTGCGAAGGATGAAGCAATCTAGGTTTTGCTTTTAGGGTTTGTTTAGACTGCTTCGTACCTTTCCGGATAGCGGAACAGGCGCAGTGACAAACCCTCGTGGTTGCTACTCACTGCTGACCAAAGCGTCAGCATCGCAATGAGGTTCGTAATGTAATTTAAGAATTAAGAATTGCGAATTTAGAAATTAGAATTAATTATTTTATTGCCATCATTGGATTGGCTAATCCGCTAAAATTGATGAGTTCTAGTTTGATAGCCCCAAACAAGATATCTGCTTTTGCTTTTACGGGGATATGGTTTTTATCGTCGGTTAACCAAACAATTAAATCTTCTTCATGTTTAAATATTCTTCCCTTTTGAAGCACCGGTACAAATTTTAAGCATTTGATTTTACCGAATGAAGTTTTTACAGTTTCCCTGCCTTTGAATTTAATTTGCAAATTAAACATTTCGCCATCCACAATTGTTGGTACAGTAAATAACTGGTTCATACTTGCAGCGCCCAAATTGAGGGTTCGGGCATAAAAAAATCCTGAAATCATATCTTGCACATTTTCAACACAATTGACATTTTTACCATTCGCAATGCATGTTTTTTTAGAATGATTAAAAGTATAATCTTGCGCCATTTTATATCCCCCTTCATCTACTCTGCGGCCAAAAAACCAAGGTATCAATGCTTCTTCATCGATATATGATTCATATCGATCTCTCACTTTAAAAAAGAAATCAAAACTCCCTTTAGAAATACCAGTACCTACAATATGCATGGTGTTTCTGTCTCCAAATTTTTTATTTTCTTCTTTTATTTCAATCGTCGCCGAAACCGCATCTAAAAATCCATAATGAATTTTATACGTTAATTTTTCACCTCGTTTAAAGGACTCATTGACAACACTTCTAAATACATGATTTTGGGCCGTCGTAGTAATTAAAAATCCTAAGAATAGTATAAAGGTGCTGGCTATTTTTAATTTCATTTTTAATTATTTGATTCGATTGCTTTGATAGTATTTAATAAAGAAAGTTTAATTTTTGGTATTGTTTTTTTCGTTAAATAAATGGAAATCTTTTTTGTAGGTAATGTAAATTGAGTAGGAATGTTCAAAAAAGCGATTTATCAAATCGATATAGGGCTCAAAGCGAACGTCTATATTAAAATTTTCAAAAATTTGTTTTTGGTAACCCAATCGCATAAAAAGTAATTGCCTGTTTTTTTCTGTCACTTTATTTTGTGCATAAATTGATGACATGGATTGAAACAAATCGCCTCCTCGTGGCGCTAAATAATTCATACCATTCCAATAACTCATATTTGCATAAACATGATATTTTGTTTTTACTTCTGAATTTAAATAATACCCACTGCCTTCAGAAATAGCAACGGATGCAGGTGCAGCCAATTCTTTATATATTGTATAATAATTTTGAGTATTCCATTCGGTAAAAAATCCGTTCAACTTTCGTTTATACATAAAACCTAAAGCCAAATTAGTTTTTGAATGTACGGCATTGGTATCAACATCTATTTGCCCGCCTTTATGTGTTACTATCCCCTGAAAAATAGCGATTAACTTATTTTGTGTATTATTTATTAAGTGAAATCGTGTAGAGTTTCCTGCGGCAAATTCTTCTTGATAATTGGATTTATTGTATTGCATTACTTCCCAATTGATCCATGTATCTGACCAAATTTTTTTCTTGTCCACTTTTATTTGAATTCCATTTTCATTGTAATTTGTAATAAAACGTTCGTAGTTAAAAATAGGTTCTATAAGTCGATGTGTAAGATTCCCTTCCAAATTTCCTATTAATAATGAATACCCATTTTTTTGATATTTCAACGTTAATAATGGTTCGATTGATTGTATGTTCGGATTTCCAAAATCTTTTCTTAAAAAAATGCCAGCTTGTAATTTTAGATTTTTGGTAGGTTGATATGCGAATTGAGTACTTAACAAAGATCCAAACAACGTGTAGCCTGTTGTGATTTGATTAAAATATTCATTATTTTTTAAAAAATTTTGATTGGAAACCGATAAGGATACTCTTTTTTCGAGACTATCTGCTACCGTAATTTCTTGAGACAATAAGCTGTTATTGATTTGAGAAAATACTTTATTTCTCATCAAGAAAAATACAATCAACCAAAGAATAAATTTTAATTTAGACATAATTCAAATGTAATGAAAAAATTTGGTTGTTATTATTAAAGTGATTTCCATTGCAATATTCTATAAAAAAATCATCTAATACATACTTAAATAAATCCGAATTAATTTTCAAAAAACCTCACCCCTATAAAAACACTTTATAAATAAAATGAAAAAGGATGAGGAAAAAAAAGAGGTGAAAAATTATTTTAATGCAAGTCCTAATAACAACCATCCAACTACAATTAATGGTGCAGGAATTTTTGAATACATCAGCAAACTAAATGTAATTAATACAACTACAATGTTGGTCCAATCAAATGACATCGATTTAAAAAGTATAAAACCCGATGCCCACATAATGCCAACAATAACGGCATGAATACCTTCCAATGCTCGAAAAATAACCGTGTATTGTTTTAAATTTTGATAAATAGGGAAGAAGAAGAAAAGCAATAGTGTACTTGGTAAAAAAACGCCAATAGTAGCCACTATAGTACCTGCTAATTGCGCTGTAGTTCCAAACGAACTCATGCTCATGCCTCCGATATATGTACAAATTGAAAATACAGGTCCAGGGATTGCATTGATCATACCTGCACCCGTTAAAAATTGAGTAGGTGTCATGTATTGACCAATTTGTAAATGTTCTGGACGAATAACAAACTGTTCGTACATCATTGGTATGAGCGCATGACCACCACCAAATACAAAACTTCCAAATCGATAAAAGTTTTCAAATAAATTAAATAAACGAACGTTATGCCAATGTTGAATTCGAGCAAGTTCCGATAAAGTACCCGCTATTATAAAAATAAAAATGAACCAAAATATATTTATCCATTTGATTGGTTTTTTATTTTGGTGAATATCCGGAATTCGTTTATTACTAAAATTAGAAATCATTCCACCGGCAAAAATCAAAATAGGAAAAATCCATGGAGATCGCAATAAACTGGTCACTAAAAAAGCAGCAATCATTATGCAAATAGTGGCAAAATTTTTAATACTCAATTTCATTGCTTTAAAAGCTGCATAGCCCAAAAAACCAACGGCCATTGGTTGAATGTATTTGAATAAATTTGTTTGAACAGATTGTGTATCGAAATATTTGATTAAAAAAGACAAGGCCCCCATCATAAAAGCAGCTGGCAATATCCAAATTAACAATGTAAAAATGGCTAGCGAGATACCTCCTCTTTTATACCCAATTAAGGTGATGGTTTGGGTTGAAGATGGGCCTGGTAGCATGGCACAAAAAGACATAAAATCGAGCAACTCGGATTCCGTTATATCTTTCCTTTTTTCAACAAATGTTTTGCTCATCATACCAAAATGACCTTGAGGACCGCCGAAGGCAGTGAATGAGTATTTTAATACTTCTTTCAAAAATGGTATGTGTCGAACTGTACTCAAATTATTGCTAAGATAATAAGAATTTGATTATTGTACAATCTGAGGAGTAATTAATGTATAATCGAAAGATTATTTTGGCTTGATGAATGCAATAAATTTGGAGTTTCATTGCTACAATTCCAATTTAGAATTTGGCACATGATATTTTTTAATACTTTTGTGAAATGCAATTTGAATTAAACAAACCCCTTAAAGATTTCAATACGTTTCATATTGAAGCGCATGCTGAAAAATTGATTTGTATTGAGGATGAAGCATCATTGTTGGAAACGGTAGCTTTTGCAAAAAAAGAAAAAATAAATACTCATTTTATTGGAGGCGGCAGCAATATTTTACTAACAAAAAATGTTCAAGGAATTGTTGTTATCAATCAATTGAAAGGTATTAAAATCATTCAAGAAAACGAAGAATTCGTGATGGTCAATTTTTCATCTGGAGAAAATTGGCATGAATGTGTTTTGTGGGCAGTTGAGCATAATTATGGTGGGATAGAAAACTTATCGTTAATTCCGGGCACCATTGGAGCTTCTCCTATACAAAATATTGGCGCTTATGGGGTAGAGTTAAAAGATGTTTTTCATTCATTAGAAGCGATCCACTTAACCAGTTTTGAAAAGAAAATATTCACCTTAGAAGAATGCCAATTTGGTTACAGAGACAGTATTTTCAAACAACAAGAAAAAGGAAATTGGTTTATTTTAAATGTTACATTACAACTAACTAAAAACCCTGTTTGTAACATCAATTATGGGAATATTAAAGATGAATTATTGAAGATGAATATTGAGTATCCTAGTATACAAGATGTTTCAAAAGCAGTCATTCAAATCAGAAGCAGCAAATTGCCCAATCCTGCAGAAATTGGCAACGCGGGTAGTTTTTTTAAAAATCCAATTGTAAGTCATTCCCACTTTGAAGAGCTGAAATCTTTGTATCCAGAAATTCCATTTTTTACGGTATCAAATGGTGTAAAAATACCTGCAGCTTGGTTGATAGAAAAAAATAACTGGAAAGGTTTTAAAGAAGGTGATTATGGTGTACATAAAAATCAAGCCTTGGTTTTAGTGAATTACAACAATGCCAAGGGAAATGACATTTTAAATCTTTCTACTCAAATTATAACATCTGTGCAACAAGCTTTTAACATTACATTAGAACGGGAGGTTAATATTTGGTAAAAAAAGGCTTGGCTAACATTTCATTATGTTTATAAAAACTTAAACAGCATTTTGATCCTTTGTAAAGTCCTATTTTCGTTCATCATCGTAAAACATGTATGTTATGAATATTGTAAAAAACATCTTTATTGGAACATTGTCTATTACCTTTTTAATAATTTCTACATTTTCTTTTTCTACAAATACAGAAAAATCAACTCCGGTTGTATATACAGGAATTGCTAGTTATTACCATCCTAAATTTAATGGCAGAAAAACAGCTAATGGCGATATTTTCAACAATGAAAAATTTACAGCTGCTAATAATTTTTTAAAATTAGGGACCTTAGTAAAAGTTTTAAACATTGAAAATGGGAAGACCGTAATTGTAAAAATTAATGACAGAATGAATAAAAAGAATCATCGATTAATTGATTTAACTGAAGCTGCTGCTCGCCAATTAGACATTATACATCAAGGTTTAGGCAAAGTAGAAATAGAAATTATTAAAGAAGATTAATTTTTTTATTTATATTGTGGAATCAATTTTCACCATTATGCGAAAAGTAGCTATCATTTCAGCATTTTTTTTGTCGTTTCAAGCAGTTGCTCAGAAAAATGAGGCAACTGGAACAGCAAGTTATTATCATCATAAATTTCATGGCAGAAAAACAGCCACAGGGGAAAAATTTGACATTAATGGCATGACTGCTGCTAGTAACACGATGCCATTAGGCACTTTGGTAAAAGTAACGAATTTAAAAAATGGAAATTCTGTCGTAGTAAAAATAAATGATCGAATGAATGCTAAAAACAAAAGACTCATTGACCTAAGCTATAAGGCTGCCAAAGAATTAGGTTTTATTAATAGTGGAATTTGCAAAGTAAAAGTTGAAAAAGTATCCCAAACACAACATGAAACAGATAAAAATGAATAAAATAAGATTCATATTTTCTTTTTTAAAAATCATATTTCAATAAATTTCTTTATTCGTAATATTAAAACTACATTAGCGTTGCTAAAATTAATTATGCAGTACGAAATTAAAAATTCAGGAAAATTCAAATACGTTCAAGAGGGCCAAGGAGAGAGTTTGGTTTTATTACATGGACTATTCGGCGCATTAAGCAATTTCAAAGATTTAATAGATTGCTTTAAAGATAGTTATACTGTTTACATCCCAATTTTACCATTGTATGATTTAACAAATTTAGATACATCGGTTTCTGGTTTGGCAAAACATGTTTCTAAATTTATAGAACATAAAAACTTAACCAACGTGAACTTATTAGGGAATTCTTTAGGGGGTCATATTGCATTAGTTTATGCATTAAATCATCCTGAACGAGTGAAAACGATAACATTAACTGGTTCATCAGGTTTATTTGAAAATGGGATGGGTGAAACTTACCCTAAGCGTGGTGACAAAGATTATATTCGAAAAAAAGTGGAATTAACGTTTTATGATCCTGCAAGTGCAACACAAGAGTTGTGTGATGAAGTATACAACATTGTAAACAATCGCTTAAAAGCTGTAAAGATTATTTATTTAGCTAAATCAGCTATCCGTCATAATTTAGGTAATGAACTTCAAAACATAAAAAAACCAGTGTGTTTAATTTGGGGCAAAAATGATACTATCACACCGCCTATGGTTGCTGAAGAATTTAAAAAATTATTACCACATTCAGAACTCCATTGGATCGACAAATGTGGTCATGCGCCAATGATGGAAGTTCCTGGAGAATTCAATGTTATTTTGAATGAATTTTTAAATAAACATTAATCCATCAGCTGCATTTTATTTGTATTAGTTAGTTGATATTTGCCTTTCCATTTAATTAAATTTACTTTAATACTAAAATGAGTATTCAATCCTTAATAACCCACGATTTACCAAACTTATCTCTAACAGATACTGGTGAAAAAGCGTTGCGTTTAATGAACGAATACAGAGTTTTCCATTTACCTCTGGTACAACAAGATAATTATTTAGCGCTCATTTCAGAAGACGACATTTTAGATTGGGACACCCCAGAAGAACCTTTATCTTATGCTGAATTTATAAATTTCAGACCAGCTGTTTTCAGTAACATGCATCCTTTTGAAGCAATGAAAATTGCGAAAGAAAATAACTTATCCGTAGTACCCGTTTTAAATCCCCAAAATCATTTTGAAGGTGTTGTTACCAGCGAGGGATTATTTAGCTATTTTTCGGATACCAACGGCATTAAAGAACTGGGTGGAATCATTGTTCTAGAGATGGAACCCAGAAATTATAGCTTATCAGAAATATCAAGAATATGTGAAAGCAACGATGTTAGCATTATCAGTTTGTTTATCAAAACTAAAAATGAATCTGGAATGTTGTTAGTAACCATAAAAACAAACCGTACAGACATTCAGTCGCTTGTTTCAACGTTTGAGCGATACAATTATACGATTGCTGAAATTTATTCAGTGGAAAATAATGAAAGTGATTTGCAACAAAACTATGATGCATTTATGCACTTTATTAATATTTAATTTCAGAAGCTAAGTTGGGTTATTTCCTTTTTTCTAAAAGGTATGTATTTTTGAAAAATCTATAAAAAAAAGAAAGCAATTATGCTTTCTTTTCTTCTGCTTTTCTTAAGTTAGCTAATTGTCTAGCCACACGCATACGAAACTTTCCAAAAGAACCTTTGAAAATTTTACCGCGTTTTGTTTTTTTGTCGCCTCTGCCCATGATTAATTGTTTTTATATTTAGGAATGCGAATATACGCTTTTTGAGTTAAAGAGAAGTATAAAATAAAAAACCGAGTAGAACTCGGTTTTTTATTAATATTCTAAATTGATAAAATTATTTAGCAACTTTTGTGCTTAATTCTTTACCAGCTTTGAATTTAGCTACTTTTTTAGCTGCAATTTTAATTTCTTTTCCTGTTTGTGGATTACGTCCAATACGTGCTGCACGTTTAGAAACAGAAAATGTTCCGAAACCAACTAAAGTTACTTTGTCACCTTTTTTTAAGGCCATAGTTACAGAAGTTGTAAATGCATCTAATGCTTCACCTGCTTGTGTTTTTGTGCAATCAGCTGCTTTTGCCATTGCTTCAATTAATTCTGCTTTGTTCATGTTTTTTTTTAATTTATTGAGTTAAAAATATTGATAATAGCGCTAAATTACTATATTTTATATTATTTCAAAATTTTTTTTTAGCTAAAACCCTTACCTACAAAGGATTTGCACACATTATCAACATTTGTACACAATAGAGCTATAAGTTTGCTTAAGATTGGAGAAATTTTTATCTAATTTTTTTTAATATACTTCTGAAAGCAATGAATTTATTGCCAAATAATGCATATCCTTTTTCCCTTAATGCCGGTGCAAATTCTTCTATATATTGTTTGTACCTTTCTTCATTTGTAGTTTGGTATTGTGCTATGTAGGTTTTCCCTTCTTCATCATCTCCTTCATGCAAATAAAAAAATTGGTAGCTATCAAAAAGGCCAGTATCAATAACCTCTTGCATGTGTGTTTCCTGCATCCATTGCAACCATGCTGTTTCAATTTCGTAAGCAATTTTTATGGTAACGTTATATATGTACATTATTTTATAAATTTTTAAAATGGAAAATTTAGAATGGTAATTTCTTAATGAATTAGATGTTCAAATTCAATGCAACCGGACAATGGTCTGAGTGTTTTATTGAAGGTAAAATTTCAGCATGATGAATTTTTTCTTTTAAACTTTCTGAAACATTTATATAATCAATTCTCCAACCTTTATTATTATTTCTGGCATTTGCTCTAAAGCTCCACCAACTATAATGATGGGGGTCCTTATTAACATGTCTGAAGCTATCAATCATTCCAACATTAAAAAAATCATCCATCCAAGCTCTTTCTTCAGGTAAAAAACCACTGGAATCTTTATTCCCTTTGGGATCATGAATATCAATTGCTTGATGACAAATATTATAATCACCAGCGACTATTAATTGCGAATTTTGATAGATTAATTTTGATTTTAAAAAACCTAGGTAATCATTTAAGAAAACCATTTTATAACCTTGTCTTTCATCACCGCTGCTTCCACTGGGGAAATAGGTATTAATTAATGTAAAATGATCGAATGATAACTGAATAACTCGTCCTTCAAAATCTGCTTGTTCTAATCCGCATCCATAAACTACTTCATTTGGTTTTATTTTTGAAATAACCCCAACGCCACTGTATCCTTTTTTTTGTGCAGAAAACCAATAACAATGATAACCCAATGCTTCAAACAATTCTGCAGGCACATCTTCTTTGTTTGCTTTCAATTCTTGAAAACAATATATATCGGCACTATCCTCTTTAATCCAATCGACTAACCCTTTTGTAACTGCCGATCGGATTCCATTTACATTGTAGGAAATTATTCTCATTATTTTTTATTTACAAACATAAAAAAAGACTTTCATAAGAAAGCCTTTTTAATTTTTATTATTTTATTGAGCACTCTATTGATATATTTCAATATCAATAAATAGACAAATCAATTTATTGTTTTGTTACTTTTTTTACTCCAATTATTTTACCTTTTGAATCTACAAATTGCAATAAATAAACTCCAGTAGAAACATTTTCTAAAGGAATATAAATTGGACTTCTATTCGCATCAACTGCAAATTTTCCCATTTTTTTACCGATCACATTCGTAACATTTACAAAAGAAATATTTTTATCATTTAAAGCAATATTAATATGATTAGATGCAGGGTTTGGATAGATATTTACAAAATTTGAATTGTCGAAATCTTTTGTTCCAAGAGGGCAAGTTGAAAACTTGTAAACAATATCGCCTGCTGATGTAGTAACTGTTACATAGCTAGTACCATCTGCTGCATTAGGAGTTGCTTTTAAATCAACTAATATATTTGCTGAAGCACCTGCTGCCAAATTAAATGTGTACGGACCAGGATTATTTGCTAATTGTTGTGCCGTTTTGCAAGTACTAGGATCGCAAATACTTTCTAATGTCCAACCTGAAAGTAAACTCGTGTTTGTAATTGTCCAAGTCAATACAATTGGAGCATTTGTATTATTGATAATTGTTCCATCTGCACCTGCAATGACATTTGTTTTAGGCATGCAACCAGAATTTTTGATATAAACCGTTGTATCATCAACAATTGTTTGAGCATAAACAGATGCTGAACTTAAAGCTACTAATAAAGTAAATATAATTTTTTTCATTGTTATTATTTTAGTGCAATTTAATGTAAAATATAAATCTACATCAATTAAAAATGTTAAAATTTTAAATTTTAGCGATTAATGATTTTAAATTTCGCTGTTTAGCATCGTCCAAAGTTTATCTTTCATGACATTAATCCCTTTTTGATTAACTGATGAAAAAAACACAACGTCTAATTCTTTAGGAAGCTCGTTTCTTATTTCTGCTATCAATTCATCATCCAACATATCCGATTTACTGATAGCAATCAACATTTGTTTGTCTAACAAATCAGGATTGTATTGTTCTAATTCTGACATTAAAATTTCATATTCTTCCTTATGATTTTTGCTATCAGCAGGAATCAAAATAAGCAATGCGGGATTTCGTTCTATATGACGTAAAAAACGATGGCCCAATCCTTTACCTTCTGCAGCACCTTCAATTATACCTGGCAAATCGGCTACACAAAATGATTTCCCATCTTTGTATTCTACGATTCCCAAATTGGGTGTAATGGTTGTAAATGCATAATCTGCAATTTTAGGTTTGGCTGCACTAATGACAGATAATAAGGTAGATTTTCCTGCATTTGGAAATCCAACCAATCCTACATCTGCAAGTATTTTTAATTCTACAACTTTCCATTCTTCAATACCTGGTTCTCCTGGCTGTGCATAATCGGGTGCTTGATTAGTAGCCGTTGCGAAGTTTCCGTTTCCTAAACCACCTCTTCCACCTGGCACCCAAATTACTTCTTGACCATGTTCTAAAATCTCTACTTCTACTTCACCCGTTTCTTCATTTTTTCCTACCGTTCCTAAAGGTACTTCAATGTATACATCTTGGCCTGTTAATCCACTGCTGTTGTTTTTACTTCCTCTAAAGCCGTCCTCTGCTATTAAATTTTTGTGATATCGAAGATGTAATAGAGTCCATAAGTTTTTATTACCTCTTAAAATTATGTGACCACCTCGTCCACCATTACCACCATCAGGACCGCCTAATGGTTTTGATTTTTCTCTTAAAAAATGAGACGCACCAGCTCCACCACTTCCAGATTTACAGTGAACTCTAATATAATCTATGAAGTTATCGTGTTGCATAATAATTTATTTTTTACTTAGTAAAGAACTCAACAAGATTAGTTGATTCTTGTATCAATGACACCTGAAATAGAATCAAAAATTTCATCTACACTTCCTTCACCTGGTAATTCTATCAATGTATTTTTTGATCGATAGTAATCTGCAACAGGAGACGTTTTTGCATGATATTCTTTAATTCTGTTTACAATTACCTCTTCATTGTCATCTGATCTTCCAGAAACTTCACCACGAGAGATTAAACGCGTTTTTAATTCATCTTCGCTCACTAATAAACTGATTACTACGTTTATTGGATTATTTTTAAATTCCAATAAATTGTCTAAGGCTTCAGCTTGTGCAACTGTGCGAGGAAATCCATCAAATATGAAACCTTTCACTTCTGGATTTTCATCTAATTTAGAAGAAATCATTCCAATTACTACTTCATCCGGAACCAATTGTCCCTGATCCATGAACTTTTTAGCTTCAATTCCCAATGGTGTTTCGTTTTTAACTTCCCCACGAAGAATATCGCCTGTAGATAATTGTACAAGGTTATATTTATCAATAATATTTGCTGACTGAGTGCCTTTACCACTCCCTGGAGGTCCAAAAAGGACAAGATTAAACATATTCGGTTTGTTTTTACGAGTTGCAAATATATACAATCTTACTGGATTGGGAAGTATGTAGCTAGTTAATCATTAGAAATTTATAGATAAATTTACATTGGTTTAAGTTCTATTTATTGTAATAATGCGTGTAATTTAATTCAATCTATCCTATTCAAACCATCCTATGAGGAGGTTTACAACTCAATTAAAGTAAATTCCCTTTCGTGTTTACGAACTATTTAGTAGGATATATTAGAGTACCTCTTTTGAAAAAAAATTTCATCCGAGTTACCTAAAATATCAAATAGTTTTTAATACATTTTTACCTCTTAAAATTTGAATTACAAAATTTGTCATTTTCATAAAATGAAGTGTATGAAAGTTTATGTAATTTTCTTACTTTTGGAAAAATTTTGACATAATTATGGCTGATGTAATTAGAATGCCTCTTTTGAGTGATACAATGACGGAAGGGAAAATTGCTACTTGGAATAAAAAAGTAGGCGATTCTGTAAAAGCAGATGATAGTTTAGCGGATGTTGAAACAGATAAAGCGACTATGGAAGTAGTTCCTTATGTTGAAGGAACTTTGTTATACATTGGTGTTGAAGCAGGAAAAGCTGCTAAAGTGAATGATATTATTGCAATCATTGGCAATCCTGGAGAAGACTTTTCTGCATTACTAGATTCAACTGATTCGATGCCAGAAAAAACAAACAATGTAGCTGTTGAACAAGAGCCAAAACATGAAATTCAAACATCGAATTTAGAATTACCCAAGGAATTGACAGTCATTCGTATGCCACTATTAAGTGATACCATGACAGAAGGTAAGATTGTTGTTTGGAATAAAAATGTAGGCGATAAAGTAAAAGCAGATGATAGCCTTGCAGATGTGGAAACAGATAAAGCAACTATGGAAGTAGTTGGTTATGCCGAGGGAACATTATTGTATCAAGGTATTAAAGCTGGTGAAGCTGCTAAAATTAATGAAGTAATTGCGGTAGTCGGGAAAGAAGGATTTGATATTACTCCTTATTTAGCTACTTTAAAAATGTCGGACAACGGTGGACAGCAACCTACAAAAGCAGCAGCAGAAACTGTAGTGAATACACCTACTTCAAATGAAATTAAACCAGTTGCAGAAAGCAATCTTAATTCAACTGACAGAATTAAAGCGTCGCCTTTAGCAAAACAAATTGCAAAAGAAAAAGGAATTGATTTATTAACGATTCATGGAAGTGGCGATGGTGGTCGAATAGTGCGAAGAGATTTAGAAAACATTTCTGCAACGCCAGTTGTTTCTAAACCGGTGATTTCTAATTTCTCAAATCATTCATCTCAAGCCTCATTCTCTGATACTCCATTAACCCAAATGCGTAAAATTATTGCTCAACGTTTGAGTGATAGTATGTTTACAGCTCCGCATTTTTACTTGAAAACTTCAGTGGAAATGGACACGTTGATGGATGCTCGTAAATTGATGAATGCTTCGAGCCCTGTAAAAATTTCAATCAATGACATGATCATTAAAGCGTGTGCAATGAGCCTTGCTAAACATCCTGTTATTAATAGCAGTTGGATGGTTGATTTTATCAGACACAATCATCAAATTAATATTGGCACTGCAATTGCATTACCTGATGGATTAATTGTGCCGGTAATTAAAGATGCCAATTTTAAATCGTTGTCTCAAATTGCATCTGATGCAAACGATTTGTATACGAAAGCACGAAATAAAAAAATTCAACCTGCTGAGTTTACAGGAAACACATTTACAATTTCTAATTTAGGCATGATGGATATTGATGAATTTACGGCAATCATTAACCCACCAGATGCTTGTATTTTGGCTGTAGGAAAAGTTGCTGCAACACCTGTTGTAAAAAATGGCAATGTGATAGTTAAAAATATTATGAAACTCACTTTAAGTTGCGATCACAGAGTGGTAGATGGCGCTGAAGGGGCATTATTTTTACAAACATTGAAAGGATTTTTAGAAAATCCAGTAACGATGTTGGTATAGTTTTGTAGTAAATTCTAATTTTGTTTTATACGTAATTAACTTCTATTTTTTTAATAAGCAGTTTCTCGTTCATAGATAATATGGCGATTACTTTTGAATTGTCTATGATGGATTCGTAATATACAATTACTTTATTTTCATAAATTTCAGTCGATTTATTCTCCATTTAAATTGAGGAAAATTTAGCCTAACAAGCGCCCAATATTTTAGCATTTGACTCTTTCCTGATATGCGTCCAAATGTTATAAGCATTATACGGAGAGCAATTCTTTAAACCAATGTTGACTCATAATCATACAAAGTTAAATATTTTTCTACACTATCATTATTCCAATATTCAACCCACTTTTCTGAAATGATGTGTGATTGTTCAAGTGTAATTTGCATAATAATAGTTTGTAAATTATAGCTACTGTTTTTCTAATTCAATGTTTCTTTTGCAACTTCTATAGGCATTTTAGGAACATTTTTAGCAGCATCAAAACCACCTAAAACATTTCGAACATTATGAATGCCTTGTTTTTTTAATATAGATGCAGCAATTACAGAACGATAGCCTCCAGCACAATGAATGTAAATATTATCAGTATCTTCAAATGCAGCAATGTTTGTTAAATCAGTCATTGTTTGCAAAGGAATATTTAAAGCAGTTTTGATATGTCCATTGTCAAATTCTAGTTCTTTTCTTACATCCAATACAATCATTTTGTAATCATAATTCAAATCCATCAGCAACTCATCAGCATCTATATCAATAATTAAATCAATGAGCTCGTTTGCAGTTTTCCATGATTCAAATCCCCCCTTTACAAAACCAATAATTTTATCGAAACCAACTCTAGCTAATCGAATAATGGTTTCCTCTTCTTTCCCATCATCGGTAAGGAGCATTATTTTTGAATGAAACGGCAACATTGTAGCTGCCCACTCCGCAAAACGTCCTTCTAAACCAATATTTATAGAAGTAGGTATAAACCCTTCGGTAAAAACAGTTGATTTTCGGGTATCCAATAAAATGGTATCGTCTGCGATTTCTTTTTTTACTTCTTCAATAGACAAAGCCCTCATGCCATTTTTTATAATCAAATCGATGCTATCATATCCATCTTTATTTATTTTCGCATTGATTGGAAAATAAGCTGGAGGAGCATTTAAACCTTCGGTGACTACTTCAACAAATTCTTCAATAGTTTGATTTTGCATTGCATAATTAGTCGCTTTTTCTTCACCAATTGTACTGTGTGTATTCGGACCTAAATTTTTACCACAACTAGAGCCAGGACCATGTGCAGGGTATACTTTTACATAATCAGGTAATCTTTTTATTTTCTCTAATGAATGGTACATTTGTTCTGCTAGTTCTTCCGACGATAAATTTCCACTGAATAAATCAGGACGACCTACATCTCCTACAAACAAAGTATCCCCTGAAAATAATGAGTTGGGAACTCCATGCTCATCAAGCAATAAATAACAGCTTGACTCCAAAGTGTGGCCTGGAGTATGCAGCACTCTAAATGTACATTTACCTAACGTAAATTCTTCTCCATCTTTTGCCATGTGTTTTGAAAAAGATGTTTTTGCATCTGGGCCATAAATAATTTGTGCTCCCGTTTTTTCTGCTAGATCAATATGTCCACTTACAAAATCGGCATGAAAGTGTGTTTCAAATATGTATTTGATTTTGGC
>CANHJA010000021.1 GCA_947460795.1 Bacteroidota bacterium
CAAATTTCAAACTAAATATTTTCCTACACAATGTCAGATTTGACATATTTGTAAAATTGTTGATAAGTTGTTGTTGATACTGAATAACAGTTGTAAACAAGCTTTTTGGATTCGTTCAATATAGAACCTACTCTTCGAAGTCAAAATAGCAACACGCTTGTTTTACACGCAACATTGCCATTGTAATACACAACATTACCTCCGTTACACGCAACATTGCCTTCGTCATACGCAACATTGCCTCCGTTATACGCAACATTGCCTTCGTCATACACAACATTGCCATTGTCATACGCAACATTGCCTCCGTCATACACAACATTGCCTCCGTCATACACAACATTGCCATTGTTACACGCAACATTGCCATTGTCATACACAACATTGCCTCCGTCATACACAACATTGCCTCCGTCATACACAACATTGGCATTGTTGCAAGTTACCCTGATAGAATTTAAGATAATATTGGCATTTAGATTGATGGATTGTAAATATTCCTTGTTAAATTTGGTTATGTAAATATTTACATAACCTAAAATCTAGAAAAATGGCGAAAGCAGCAAAAATGAGGGTCATTATCCCTCGAAATCCGGAAGATTTATTGAAATTAGCTAAAAAAGTGTATGAAAAACATTTGGTAGATGGTGGAGCCAGTCCGCTCAACAACATGGTTGATCAGGATTGGGATGCTGATGGTCCTAAAATTGACCAAGCAATTCTCATGCATCTTCAAGCAGAAGATTTTAAATTGAAAATGGAAGAGATGTATCGACAACGAGATTTGTTAGAAAGTAACATTAAAGAAACGTTGTTGGCCAGTAGAGAAATTTTATCAGGTGTGCATCGAAGCAATATGAAGCGCATGGGCGAATGGGGTTTCTCAATTGATGACTCTCCGAAAGCAAAAGTGCCTAAAAAATCGGTGTAGTAAAATTAGTAGTTGTTGGTTAAAGAGTTCTCATTGAGAACTCTTTTTTTATACATTTTTGTTGGCAAAATGCATTTAGTATCCTTCATCCTCAAGTGGATTAATATCTTGCAATTTTGGTAGAGGTCGAATTAATAATTTTTTCTTTTCATAACGTATCAGTTTGTCAATATCGTATCTTTCTGTCTTTGCAACCCTTATTCCTGTTACTAAATTATAATCAATAGTTTCTATTAAACCTAAACCATCTGAAGCAATGTAACTGTAACCAATTAATTCAAAGTTACCCTCCTTGTATCTAAATTTATGTTCGTAATGACCTCTTAATAATTCAAAGCTTACACACAATATTCCTTTTTTAATTGTAACAGAAGAAAGTCCGTTGCCATTACTAAATCCCAGAGTGCCTTCTGGGTATTGGGGTAAAATTAACTTTGTTGACGAAACTATCAATTTTGATTTTCCATTTAATTCTTTGAAAAATATTTGAAATCTATAAGGTGCATATTTATTCAAAGTATCTTGTTTAATTGAAACTTTGTCTAACAATTTATCATTGTTCAAATCACCTTCGACTTCCAAAATCATTTTATCAAAATTATTATTCTTGATATCAGTTTGTGCATAACTGTCAAAATGAAAAATAACCAGTATGCTCAATAAGAATTGTCTCATTATTTAGTTTTGTTGTATGATTCCCATCGATCTCAGAATTTTCGTAATGGGTGGTTCAAAAGTACAAAAAGTTTAATCATAATATGCGAAGTCTTTTTGCCTTCGAAACCCATGGAGGAATTATGAAATATTAATTACGAATTATCAATTACGAATTACGATTTTACAATTTAGAATTTCGAATTTCGAAATTAGAAATTAGAATTATGCCTAGGTTCGTGTCTCCACGAATCTGGTAATTAATAATTATTTTTTTCTCTTCGCAGAGTCTGTACTTCACGACTCTGCGATTTTTTTATGCAGAGGTTCATGTCTCCACGAATCTCATAAATAAATGACTATCAACAAAATACAAAAAGATTTATCATTTTTTAGTATTTAAAAAAATGTCATATCTGATATTGTCAATACAATAAATTTAAAATATGTTTGTGAAAAATTAACACATTAAATAAGCTTGAAAGGAGTAGAAGCCTTTATAAAAAACAGGCGGAATTCGAAAAGCCAAATGAGTAGAAAAAACTAAACAAAATTAATTTAAAAACTAAAAAGGTATTATAAAAATATAGCAACGAAATGATAACAAGCAAGTGTAACTCAAAGAATCAATTTTAACACTTCTAAAAAAAATAATTATAAATTGGTAAACTCATGTGGAGACCAGAACCCACTTTAATAAACGGAATAAAAATAAAATAAAAAGTGGCGACTACGCAAAAATAAAATGAAAAAAATAGTAACAATCCTTGTAATGATTTGCTCAATAGCAATTTTCTTTAATTCATGTGTATCAACAAACAAAGGATATCAATCATCTCGAGTAATTGCTAGAAATGTTGAGTTAGATCCAATTAAAGCAGACATAAAAGTAAACGAGACAACTAAACTTAAAGGTGAAAGTACAAGTACCTATTTTCTGTTTTTCAGAATAGGCGGTGACAATACTTTTGCAGATGGAATTAATTATAGTACTGATATTATGATTCCTTTTAAACCACTAAAATCGGCTAGACTAAACAAAGTAAAATCGGCTGCTGCATATAATGCTTTATCTGGTGGGGATTATGACTTTTTAGTACATCCAAATTATACTATTACTACAACGAACTTTTTAGGTCTAGTGAGAGTTTATGATTGTTATGTTTCAGGATATGGTGCAAAATATGAAAAGTTTAGAACAGAGAAACAAAAAATTGTTATTGTAGAAGAAGGTAAAGAGTTAATACTTCAAGATAAATAATATAATAAAACCACACATAACCGAACTTGAATAAAATTAGGCAAATGTTGGGTTAATATAATTAATGATGCGAAGGCTATTTGCCTTCGCATTTTTATTATGTCGCTTTAATTTGGTTGGTACACCTAGATAAATTTTGAATTATCAATTACGAATTGTCAATTATCAATTACGAATTGTCAATTACGAATTACGATTTTACAATTTAGAATTTCGAAATTAGAGCTTCGAACTTTTCTCTTCGCAGAGTTTGTGTTTCACGACTCTGCGATTTTTATTAAGATGCGTTTTCGACCCAGGAATCAATCTAGGCTTCGTGCCTTTCCGGATAGCGGAACAGGCGCAGTGACGTCCACATAATAATACTGCTTCAAACTTACAATTTAGAATTTCGTAATTAGAGCTTCGAACTTAGAATTTAGTGTTTCGTAATTGAATAATGACATTGTCTAAAAGTCAGCATTCCCTTTTTGCGAGTGACATTATTCCTATTAATAGGTGTTTTTTAGACAATTTGACACAATTTAATCTTTGGCAAAAAAATTGAGTATAGAAAAATACTAAAACAAAATTTAGAACACACAGATATGTCAGAACAAGAAAAAGAAATTAAAATAGAAGATATGAACGTTGAAAATCAACCAATTGAAGAAACGCCACAAACTGAAAATGTCACGGAAGAGGTCATGAATGATGTCGATAAATTGGAGTTAGAAGTTGCTGAATGGAAAGATAAATACATGCGACTTTTTGCTGAATTTGACAATTACAAAAAGCGTTCGTTCAAGGAAAAAATGGAAGTGATTCAAACGGCTGGAAAAGATTTAATGTTGAATCTTTTGGAGGTTTTAGATGATTCGGATAGAGCTGAAAAACAAATGGAAACCGCTACGGATATTGAATCTGTAAAAAGTGGTGTTAAATTAATCATCAATAAATTAAACCACGTGCTATCAAGCAAAGGCCTTAAATCGTTCGAAAGCATTGGTGAGGTTTTTGATGTTGAAAAACATGAAGCAATAGCTGAAATTCCTGCCCCTACTCCTGCTGTCATTGGAAAAGTAATTGACCAGGTGGCAAAAGGATACACCTTGAATGACAAAATTATTCGCCATGCAAAAGTAGTGGTAGGAAAAGGCGACAATGCTTGAATTAAAACAGTAAAAAATTTATTTAAAAAATCATAATAAACCATTGGGTTTATCAGAATAAATATGAAACGAGATTTCTACGAAATATTGGGTGTTAGTAAAAGTGCATCTGCAGACGAAATAAAAAAGGCATACCGCAAAGTGGCCATGAAATTCCATCCTGATAGAAATCCGGGTGACAAAAGTGCTGAAGACAAATTTAAAGAAGCTGCAGAGGCTTACGAAGTATTGAGCGACGCATCCAAAAAACAACGTTATGACCAATATGGCCATGCTGGTTTAGGAGGTGCTGCCGGTGGCGGAGGCTTCGGAGGTGGTGGTTTTGGTGGCGGTATGCGAATGGAAGATATCTTTGAAAATTTTGGAGATGTTTTTGGAGATGGCTTTTTTGGTGGCCAACAACGAGGTGGTGGAAGAAGCAGAGGTACTGGAAATAGAGGATCTAACCTTCGTGTGAAAGTAAAATTAAGTTATGAAGAAATTGTAAAAGGCGCACATAAAACAATTAAAGTAAAAAAATACATTAAGTGTGATCCTTGTAGTGGCAGCGGTGCGAAAGATAAAGCATCCATTCAAAATTGCAACACCTGTGGTGGCAGTGGACAAGTTCGTAAAGTTACAAATACCTTTTTAGGTCAAATGCAAACGGTCACTACTTGTTCAACATGTAATGGAGATGGTACTCAAATTGCCAATAAATGTACTTCATGTAAAGGCGAAGGTAGAGTGTACGGAGAAGATACCATTAGCATTGATATTCCTGCAGGAGTACAAGAAGGCATGCAATTGAGTGTGAATGGCAGAGGAAATGTGGGTGAACGAAATGGTTATCCTGGCGACTTATTAGTAGTTATAGAAGAAGAGAAGCATGCCGAATTAGTTAGAGAAGGTTTAAATGTGTTGTATGAATTGCACATTTCTTTCCCTGATGCTGTGTTGGGCATTGAATCAGAAATACCAACGATTGGTGGAAAAGCAAAAATTAAAATCCCTGCGGGAACGCAAGCAGGTAAAATACTTCGATTAAAAGGCAAAGGGTTTCCGAGTGTAAACAGCTATGAAAAAGGAGATCAATTAATTAATGTAAATATTTGGACGCCACAAGAATTGACAAGCGAAGAAAAAAGCATGATGGAACAATTAAAAAATGCGCCTAATTTCAAGCCCAATCCATCAAAATCAGATAAAAGCTTTTTTGATAAAATTAGAGAAGCTTTTTCTTAATCGATCATAAGCTATTCTTTATAAAAAAAACCGTTTCAATTGAAACGGTTTTTTTTATATTATTTAAATGAAATTATTTAGAAATTACGGTATCTATAATACCCGTTTTTGGGTTTTCTTTGACAGTAATATACGTGATTTTTCTATCCTTTGGTATATCATTGATGGATTTATATACAATGGGCGCTTTATCATCCATCGGTTTAGCATTTACTTTCGATGCTGATTTAGAGATTGATTTTGCAGAAGCAGTTTCTGATTCAGTAGAACTGAAATCTTCAATGTTGTGCGAATTTAATTTTTTAGGCAAATTTAAATCCATCATATCGGCTTCTTGAGGCAAATGATTGATTTTATTTTTTAACCAATGTGAATTGGTCAAATATTGTTTGGATGCACTGTAAATAAATAAGCAGTCACCTCCTTTGATTCTGTCTATTATTTTGGGAGCTAAATTTGTTGGCAACGCCGGACAACCATGACTTCTACCTAATCGTTGATTCTCTATAATGAAATCTTCACTTACATAATCAGCTCCGTGTATCACAATTGCTCTTTCATATGCATTGTTATTGAAAGCGCCATCTATCCCATTTAATTTTAAAGAATATCCATTATTGCCTTCATATGTTTCGGCTGTAGTATAAAAACCTAAACTCGATTGGTGTGAATCATTGATATTGGAAAAATTAACTGCAAATTCTTCACCAGTTCCCATTCCGTGTGCTACCAATGTATTGAATAAAACTTTTTTGGATTTAATATCAATAACCCACATTCTTTTTTCATTGCTAGACAGCGTAAAATCACAGATAGACAATGTAGCTCCAAAAGAAATTTTTCCAGCTTCAACCATATTCAAATACCCATAATACCCAGCTTGAAAGGCATCAAACTTTAATTTATGATTTTTAGGGAATTTAATATTGTCGTAAACATATTTTATATATCGATCTGTTTTGGTAACAATGGCATTTTCATTCTCGGTTTCAAAAGCAGCATTTGCATAAACGCTTTGCTGTAATGAAAAAATCATTACAAGTACGAATAATAATATATGCAGTTTTTTAACCAAGAGTCACTTTTGAATAAAGTAAATGTAGGCCAAATTTTCAAAAACATGGCTTTATTAAAAGTTAAAAAATGTTAAAATTCACTATTTAACGGTAAATCACTTAGATTTTAGTACTTTTTTTACAGATTCAATGATGGCATTTGCAGTCAAGCCATATTTTTCAAGTAACTGCATGGGCGTTCCACTTTCACCAAAACTGTCTTTTACTGCCACATACTCTTGTGGGCAAGCAAAATGTGTCGATGCCACTTGTGCAATGCTATCTCCTAGTCCGCCATTTTGTTGATGTTCTTCAGCAGTAACAATGCATTTTGTTTTAGTAATTGATTTTACAACAGCATCTATATCCAAAGGTTTAATGGTATGAATATTGATTAAATCGCAAGAGATTCCTTCTTTTTCTAATTGCTCAACCGCTTTCATTGCTTCCCAAACCATATGTCCACAAGCAAAAATACTTACATCGGTTCCTTCATTGATAACTTGTGCTTTTCCAATTTCAAATGGTACATCTAATGGAGTAAAATTAGGCCATTTTGGTCTTCCAAAACGCAAGTACACAGGTCCATCGTGCGAAGCAATAGCCATAGTAGCTGCTTTTGTTTGATTGAAGTCACAAGGAACAATAACTGTCATTCCTGGCAACATTTTCATCATTCCAATATCTTCTAACACTTGATGTGTAGCGCCATCTTCACCCAAAGTTAAACCTGCGTGAGAAGCACAAATTTTTACATTTTTACCACTGTAAGCAACACTTTGACGAATTTGATCATAAACTCTTGAAGTAGAAAAGTTAGCAAAAGTTGTTGTGTAAGGGATTTTTCCACCAATAGTCATTCCTGCTGCAATTCCGATCATATTTGCTTCAGCAATTCCGCATTGTACGAATCGATCTGGAAAATCTTTCATAAAGGCATTTAACTTCAATGAGCCCGCTAAATCGGCAGTCAATGCAACTACATTTGGATTGGTTTTGGCAATTTCATGAATCCCTTCACCAAATCCACCCCTTGTTTCTTTTTCGTTTTGTACAGGAAAATCTTTAAGCATGCGCAAAAATAATAAAAAGTAGTTAGTCGCAAGTACAAAGTTGGAAGATTTTTTTAATTCATTTATTCACAATTATAAGAAACAATAAAATTGTAGAAAAAATATTAGTTTTGACAAATGAAATATGCAGTAATTGTAGCTGGAGGTGTTGGCACAAGAATGAAAAGTAGTGTTCCTAAGCAGTTTTTACTTTTAAATGAAAAGCCTATTTTGTATCACACTATTCAAGCGTTTCAATCAGCTATTGCGGATATTAAAATAATTTTAGTGTTGCCTGAGGAATATTTATCGCAACAATATTATTTACATTCTCTTTCTGACAACATCAATGATATACAGGTTGTATCTGGCGGAAACACTCGTTTTCAATCAGTAAAAAACGGATTAAATGCCATTCAAACAGACGGAATTGTATTTATCCATGATGGAGTTAGGCCATTTATTAGTCAAAGTTTACTAGAAAATTGTTATCAAACTGCTTTAGAAAAAGGCAATGCAGTTCCTTGTGTTTTGATAAAAGACAGTTTGCGTAAAGTATTTACGGCTAACAATGAATACGCCAATAGAGAGGAATTTAGAGCCATTCAAACGCCTCAAACATTTCAAATTGCTCAAATAAAAAATGCATTTGAACAACCTTATCAAACGTCGTTTACAGATGAAGCCTCCGTTTTAGAAAATATGGGTGTTGAAATAAATTTAATTGATGGAATGGATGAAAATATAAAAATCACCAATCCTTTTGATTTAAAAATTGCTGAAATAATTATCAATCAATCACCGATTATTTAGAAGAAATTCCGACAAATTTCAAAGCCTTCGTGTAAGAACCAAATAAAATTGAATCATTGGTTGCTTTAGAAAATTGAATCTGATTTGAATTTACAGTCGCTCTTGATGAAAATAATCCCAATACATTTTCACCTTTCATGTTCGTATAATAAGGTTTTATTTGATCATAGGTAATTCCTCCTTGAGAAGAAGTAACATCAATATAGGTTTTTAATTCTTGACCTGCTGCAGCGATCACAACATCTGGAGTATCCAAAAAGCGAGTTATATTATTGCCAGCTGGAGCTATTTCTCCTTGCAATGCTCTGTAAAAATCCTCTGCAGAAACGGATATATTCATTGGTGAATTTTCATTCGGAATGCTTTTCACTAAAGGAATTAGTTTTACAACACTTGTAATTTTAACGGGATTATAAGCGCTGTTTTTTTCTTCATATCGAAAGCGAAGATATAAATCGAAAATGCTCACATTCGCTGGTGTGTTCCAAGTAAAATTACTGAAGCTCACTCCTACTTGTGCAAAATTTAATTTATCGCTGGTAACAGGTCTCGAAATAACAATTTTAGTATTGTCTAACACATCGGTTTCTCCAAAAACGATTTTACCTGTATTTAGATTTTTTACAACCAATTTATATTTCTTAGTAGGGTCTAACAACTCTTTAAATTTGTAGGCATAATTTGGCGTATTCACAAAAATCCCTGAGTCTTTATAATATCCTTCTAGATTTAAATCTACTTTTTTTAACAAGATAGAATCCACTGCATTCAGCCCTGCATATTTATACATTTTGACTTCAATATTATTAAAATACAAAGAATCTACATTTTGCGCAATTAAAAGGTTGCTATTTTTTTCATCATAAAATCCTTTTGTAATTTTCATGTAATGTGCGGTATCAGTTCGCGACAACAATCCAAATACTACGGTATAATCTTTGTAATCAGCCCCAACCTTAAAATCGGTAGAGCAAGCACTGGCTAATATAACGATACCCAAAAGAGAAAATAGATACTTAATTGAATTTTTCATTGTAGCAAAAATACTATTTTTTACTTTAAAACGTAAAAGCATGTTTTGATATCGTATTTTCGCAACCTAAAGATAAAATAATGAGTCTTATACAAGAAATAAAAGTGAATGCTGCCAAGGTGTTGAATGAAATTTATCAAATAGAATTTCCAATTGAAAGTGTTCAAGTGAATGATACAAAACCAGAATTTGAGGGTGATTACACGATTGTTACATTCCCATTTACAAAACAAACCAAACAAAAACCAGAAGAAGTGGCTGAAAAATTAGGCACTGCATTGGTAGCTCTAAATACTATTTTTACGTCGTATAATGTGATTAAAGGTTTTTTAAATTTAGAAATTAGCAATGCCTATTTCAATGATTTTTTAGTGGCTAATTATACCAATACAACTTTTGGACAATCTGCTTCTAATGGCCAAAAAGTGATGATTGAATATTCATCTCCCAATACCAATAAACCGATTCATTTCGGTCATTTAAGAAATATTTTTCTTGGTTACTCATTGGCAAATATTTTAAAAGAAACAGGGCATGAAGTAATTAAAGCCAATTTAATAAATGATAGAGGCATTCATATTTGCAAAAGTATGGTTGCTTGGATAAGAGAAGGGAATGGAGCAACGCCAACGTCTACAGGCATCAAAGGAGATCATTTAGTAGGTGATTATTATGTTTTATACAATGATTTATTTAAAAAAGAAGTGGGCGTTTTAGTTGAGCAAGGATTAGAAAAAGAAGTTGCAGAAAAACAAGCTCCTATTTTAATTGAAGCACAAGAATTACTTCGCAAATGGGAAGCCAATGATGAAGATACAATTCAATTGTGGAAGACGATGAACGGATGGGTGTATGAAGGTTTTGATGTTACATTTAAAAAATTAGGTGTCGATTTTGATAAATTTTATTATGAAAGCAATACCTATTTATCTGGCAAAGAAGTTGCTCTAAAGGGTTTAAAAAACAATGTTTTATATCAAAAAGAAGATCACTCTGTTTGGATTGATTTAGAAGCCGATGGCTTGGATCAAAAATTACTTTTGCGTGGTGATGGCACCTCGGTATACATGACACAGGATATTGGAACCGCCATCTTAAAATACAACGATTATCAAATGGATAAATCTGTGTATGTAATTGGAGATGAGCAAAATTATCATATGCAAGTTTTGAAATTAATTCTTCAAAAATTACAAGAACCTTGCGCCGATGGCATTTACCATTTGTCATATGGCATGGTTGAACTCCCGAATGGCAAAATGAAAAGTCGTGAAGGAAATGTGGTAGATGCTGATGACATGGTCGCTGAAATGACAAGCATTGCACAAAAAAATACCGAAGAACTAGGGAAAGTAGAAGGATTTACAAATGAAGAATTGTTGAATTTATATAATACCCTTGGTTTAGGCGCTTTGAAGTTTTATTTGTTACGAGTTGATCCTAAAAAGAAAATGATTTTCAATCCTGAAGAAAGTATCGATTTTCATGGATTTACAGGTCCATTTATTCAATATACACATGCGCGTATTTCTTCGATATTAAGAAAAGCAAATGATATAGAATTAAAAAGTGTTGCCATCGAAATGACCGCACAAGAAAAAGGATTATTAAAACAAATAGAGCAATTTCCAACCTTATTATTACAAGCAGCAGCAGAATACAATCCTTCTTTAGTTTGCATTTATATTTTCAATTTGGCCAAAGAATATAATAGTTTTTTAGCCAATCATTCTATTTTAAAAGCAGATACGAATGAGCAAATGATTTTCAGATTACAAATAAGCACTTTGGTAAAAAATGTTTTGGCTAAAGGATTAAATTTAATTGGAATCAATGCACCCGAAAGAATGTAGTTGAAAGTATAAGTATTTTTCAATGAATAAAAATTTGAGTTTAATCATGCATATTAAGCGATAGAGAAATTTTATTCTCATTTATATTTGCAAAAAATTACTGATGAGAATTGTCGTAAGAAGAAAACACCTGATTTATACATTTATTATAACCGTTGTATTGTGCATAGTCAGTACTTTTTACATCACTGAAAAATTTTTTACCTATGAAAATGATTCCAAAAATGCTCTAGATCAATACAGGGTTTGTGAAGATAAAGTAATTCGTAATAAAAATTATAAATTCACATCCCCCATTCTTTATATCGAAAATGAATGTGAATCGCCTAGTTTAAATCCATTAAAAAGTTCATTGCAAAATGTAATTGATCAATATATAGCCAATCAAAAAATTCATACAGCATCTATATTTTTAAAAAAATTCAATACAAATGAATCGTTATTAATTAATAACAATGAAAAATATGCGCCTGGTTCTTTATTGAAAATATCAATTATGATTGCCATTTTAAAAATGAGTGAAAAAGACAATGAATTACTAAATAAAAAAATAACATTTATTCAGACTTCAAAAAATAACAAAGTCCAAACCATTGTATCAAATTCAATTAAAATTGGCCAATCATATTCTATAAAAGAATTATTAAAATATATGATTGTATATTCTGATAACAATGCAGCCAGTTTAATTGCAAAAAATATTGATGGAAACATTATAAAATCATTATTTTCAGATATTGGATTAAATGTACCTGATTTAAATTCAAACGATTTATTTTTAAATATAAATGAACTTTCCTTTTTCATGAGGGTAATTTACAACGGGAGTTATTTAACAAATGCCAATTCAGAATTTGCGTTGGAATTATTGTCACATGGTGATTACAAGAATGGCCTTTTAAAGGATATCCCTTCCGATATTATTGTAGCACATAAATTTGGAGAATCAGGAAATGAAGTTGAAAAACAACTGCATGAAACAGGAATCATTTATGCGAATAACAATCCTTATTTAATAACTGTTATGACTAAAGGAAATAATAGAGATGAATTAGCATACTTCATTTCTGAGATATCAAAAACAGTTTACCAATACAATTCGACCAATTAAATTTTACTTTAATACTTCCTCAATCGTTTTTCCTATGCAAGCATTTGGCATTTGTATATGCAATAAGGTAGCCAAGGTCGCTGCTATATCTGTCATATAAACCTGTTGCATTGTTTTCCCTTTTTGAATGCCTGCGCCAAACCAAATTAACGGAATGTGCGTATCATAAGGATTCCAAGTGCCGTGGGTAGTTCCTGTTTTTGCATACGCATCTAACCATGCCGGATTTAACAACAATAAAATATCACCGCTTCTTTTAGCTACAAAACCATTGATTGCCATTTCTTTTATGATTGAAGGCAACATGGCTTTATCAATATTATTCATGTCAACAGCAAATTGAATTTCTTCTTTTTGTTTACAAAAATTTAAAATTTCTGCTATTATTTCTTCTTTTTTGTAAGTAGCATTTTTCAATAAACTGTCATTAAGCCAAATGAAGTTCTCTCCTATTTCATTCACCATTTTAGGATGTTGAAATTTAGTCAGTAAGAATTTATTCAATGTATCCTTTAAAACCTTTCCAAAAAAATAACCTGCAGGAATTTTATTATCCATTAAAAACTGAGGGTTGTGTGCTACGGCATGATCAGCAGTTAAAAACAAGGTATAATTTCCTTCTCCTACTTGAGCATCTAAATATGACAATAACTTTTCAATTTCTTGATCCATTCGTAAATAGGTGTCTTCAATTTCAATCGAATTGGGTCCAAACTGATGTCCCACATAATCGGTAGAGGAATAGCTAATTGCCAAAAAATCGGTTTCATCCCCTTGGCCTAATTTTTCATTTTTTAATACTTCTTTAGCAAAGAGAGTTAATATTTCATTTCCAAAAGGCGTTTTTTTAATATCGCTTAATTTTAAATTAGACGTATTGTGAGGGAATGTGGGTGCATATTCTCCCGCGAATTTTCCTTCATATTTATTGTCATCTGATGTACTTTCTATATAATTATTAATCGGCAAAAGAGGATTCCAGTTTTGATTCATTAATTTACTAGCATAATTGATTGTATTAAAATCACTCACCCAAGATGGCAACGATTTCATGTAAAAATCACTGGTCATAAACACGCCATTGCTGTCATCCATCCAATAGGAAGCATTGGCAGTGTGTCCTCCAGGCAAAATAGAAGCTCTGTCTTTTACAGAAATGGCTATTACTTTGGATTTAAAATTAGAAGCTAAACGGAGTTCATCTGTTATGGTTGTTGCCCAAAGATTTTTAGGGCTCATTTTCCCTGACTTAAGCGTGCCACCAACATTTTTAGCATCATTGTCTTGTGTGCAATAAACCGATTTTCCTGTATTTCTATCAAACCAATCATTGCTGGCAATACCATGCAAAGATGGGACACTTCCAGTATAAATACAGGTATGGCCTGGGCCAGTATAAGATGGTAAATAATTAATAAACGCATTTACACATTCATTTCCATTTTTTAATAATCGATTAAAGCCCTTTTGCGAGAACTT
This sequence comes from Bacteroidota bacterium, assembly GCA_947460795.1. GTDB lineage: Bacteria > Bacteroidota > Bacteroidia > Chitinophagales > Chitinophagaceae > OLB11. The sequence goes on from CANHJA010000021.1 coordinate 13,618, forward strand.
TTTATTGAATCGAATTAAGTAATCTGGGCGCATTTGATCCAATACAACCCCTACTACTAATTTCGGTTTTACATTGTGTTTAGCTTTTTGAGCCGATAAATGGATCGACAGCAATGAGAATAAAATGAATAGATAACGCATAAATTTATAATTGATTTGCAAAAATGATGTAGAAAGCATCAAAAAACCATTTTATTTTAATTAATTTTGCACATTATAAAATTTAATTAAAACATAACATGGCAGATTTATTTGAAAAGTTCGCAAAAAACAGGGGTTCACTGGGTCAATATCAAGATAAAGCACATGGCTATTTTTCGTTTCCGAAATTAGAAGGCCAAATTGCTAATAAAATGATTTTTCAAGGCAAAGAACGTGTCATTTGGAGTTTAAATAATTATTTGGGTTTAGCAAACCATCCAGAAGTTAGAAAAGCAGATGCGGATGCAACCGCAAACTTTGGATTAGCTTACCCAATGGGTGCTCGTTTAATGAGTGGTAACAGTACATACCACGAACAATTAGAAAATGAATTGGCTGCATTTGTTTCAAAACCAGATGCATTTTTATTAAATTATGGATATCAAGGTTGTGCGTCTATCGTAGATGCATTGTGTGGAAGAAGAGATGTAATTGTATACGATGCAGAAAGTCATGCATGTATTATAGATGGTTTGAGAATGACAACTGCCCATCGTTATGTGTTTAAACACAATGACATGGAAGATTTCGAAAAACAAATGGTTCGTGCCACTAAAATGATTGCCGAAACTGGTGGTGGAATTTTAGTAATCACAGAAGGTGTTTTCGGAATGGCAGGAGATCAAGGAAAATTAAAAGAAATTTGTGACTTAAAATCTAAATTTGATTTTAGATTGATGGTTGATGATGCTCATGGATTTGGAACAATGGGTGAAACGGGTGCTGGTGTTGGTGAGCTTCAAGGTTGCCAAGATGGTATCGATATCTATTTCTCAACATTTGCAAAAAGCATGGCTAGCATTGGTGCATTTGTTGCCGGTAGCAAAGATATTATCAACTATTTCAGATATAATTTACGTTCTCAAATTTATGCTAAAACGTTGCCTATGCCAATTGTTATTGGAAATTTAAAACGTTTAGAATTATTGAGAAGCCAACCACAATTAAAAGCTAAATTGTGGGAAAATGCATTGTCTCTTCAAAGCAAATTAAAAGAAGCAGGTTTTGATATTGGGAATACAAATTCTCCTGTAACTCCTGTATACATGCATGGTGGTGTGATGGAAGCGGCTAACTTAACCGTTGACATGCGTGAAAACTACAATATATTTTGTTCAATTGTAGTTTACCCTGTAATTCCTAAAGGACATATTATTTTACGTTTAATTCCTTCAGCAGTTCATACAGAAGAAGATATTGTTGAAACAATTGAAGCTTTTAAAGCAGTTAAACATAAGTTGGATAACAAATTATATCCAAATGAAATTCCAAATATGAGCTAATTTTTTCTGTTGAAAATATACGTTTCATCTATATTATTTTATTTACTATTGGTACAGATTTTTTCTTTGCCAATAGTAAATTTTTTTTGGAGTCAAAATCAACCATTTATTAGTCAAAACCTTTGTGAAAATATTGACAAACCATTGATGAATTGTAAAGGGAAATGTCAGTTAAACATACAATACAAAAAAATAGTTGCTGAAAATTCTTCTGATAAAAATCAACTACCTTCAATAAAAATAGCAGGAATTGAACAGTTTCTATTTATAGAACTTAAACAACATTTTTCGCAACCTACAACTGTTACATTAAAAGAAAAACGATTTAGGTTTTATACCAATCTTTATCATTTTAATTTCCAAAATACAGAAATTAAACCACCCAACAATATAATTTGCTAATTGAATTAACTCCTATAAAATAGGCGTTTTATACATTACTAATATGCATTCATTCATATTGGTATTCTTCAACTAATAAATTATTTTTTATGAAATACATTTTTGCTATTCTATTCGGAATAGCATCTTTAAATGCATCTGCATGTGATATTTGTGGATGCTCATCAGGAACAAATACCTTGGGTTTATTGCCAAGTATGAACAAGCATTTTATTGGCTTTCGATTTCAACAAAACAACTACTACTCTACTCAACATGAAACTGGCGGTTCCGTTTACTCTGCAAGCAACGAATATTTTAAAACATTGGATATTTGGGGTCGATATAGCATTGGCAAACGGTTTCAATTGATGGGTTTTGTTCCGTATAAATTGAATAAAAGAGTAAACAATTCATCTACACTAAAATTAAATGGTATTGGCGATGCTAGTATTTTATTGAATTATCAATTCATCAAATTAGATAACAATAAAAAATGGAAGCAAAGTTTACTTGCTGGAATTGGAGTTAAACTGCCAACAGGAAAATTTGATGCTATTCAGAATAATCAATTTATCAATGAAAATATTCAAATAGGAACAGGGTCTGTTGATATTCCATTCAATGTAAATTATTCGATTAGAAAAGAAAAATTGGGTATAAATGCTGAAGCGAATTACAAAGCAAATTCGACAAACAAACAGCATTTTAAATTTGGCAATAAATTTAGTTCGGCATTTCGATTATTTTATCAAACAAAATATAAAGAATTTGCTTTAATTCCTCAAATAGCGATGAATTATGAACACAACAATTCAAACAGCAGGGAAAAAATTGCAGAAGAATTTACCTATGGATTTGGTATTCAAAACCAATATGGCATTGATATTTACTACAAAAAAATTGGACTCAATATTCAATATTCATTACCATTAATAAACAAATATGGCGAAGGGCATATTGAAAACAAAGGGCGCTTTTCTACGCACCTTATTTATTTATTTTAAAACAAATTAAAAACACAAATACATGAAA
>CANHJA010000022.1 GCA_947460795.1 Bacteroidota bacterium
AAATTGGGAAAATAAAATTGACTTGCGAATGATTGATTCAAAAAAGCCTCGACTTTCACAATAAAAAAAGTAATATGCAAAGCATCAGTGCCGATAAAATTTTTGATGGATATCAGTTTCTGGAAGCACATTTAGCAATCGGTATTAATGAATCTGGAACCATTATTTCCATCCATCATAAAAATGAACATACCGTACATTACGACGGTATGTTGATACCAGGGATGATAAATTGTCACTGTCATTTGGAGCTTTCACATTTAAAAAATGAATTGCCAAAAAAAACAGGTTTAGTCGATTTTATAAAAAATATTGTATCAAAACGCAATCATTTTTCTTCAACTATAATACAAGAAAAAATAATTGAAGCGGAAAAAGAAATGATTCAAAATGGAATTGTAGCTGTAGGAGATATCAGTAATGGTTTAGATACTTTAGCGATAAAAAATAAACAACATGTATTCTACCAAACTTTTGTTGAATGTTTTGGATTAGATGAAAATTACGCAAAGACCATAACTGAAAAAGCAAAATCGATTAAAAATGAATTTGAAAAACATTCCAATGCAACAGTTGTTTTACATGCTCCTTACTCAGTCTCTGAAAAACTTATTGAAGAAATAGTTAATGAATCTGCACAAAAAATAGTTACGATTCACAATCAAGAAACAGCAAGTGAAAATGAATTATTCGAAATAGGCACAGGTGCTATGAAAGAATTTTTTACAGCCGCTTTTCCAATTACACCAGAATGGAATGCAACAAATAAAACTTCTCTACAAAATTATTTTTCGCATTTTAAAAGCTTTAAAAATTCAATTTTAGTGCACAACACATTTACTTCAAAAGAAGATATTGATTTTGCTAAAAGCATTGATACAAATACATTTTGGTGCCTATGTCCAAATGCGAACTTATATATTGAAAACACGCTGCCAAATGCTGCATTGTTGTACAATGAAAATTGTCAAGTCGTATTTGGAACCGATAGTTTAGCATCCAATCACACATTGAATATTTTTGAAGAAATGAAAATCATTCAACAACATTTCCCTCAAATACCTTTTGAAAAACTTTTACAAAGTATGACCTCTGTGGGTGCTAAAGCCTTGGGTATCGATCAACAATTTGGCAGTTTTGAAGTAGGAAAAAAACCAGGAATCGTTCTTATCAATCATGCGAATCAAATAAACAGAATTAAATAGCAACTTTCTGAATAACAAATTTCAAAATGTTTCTAAAAATTTAATTTTTTCATATTCCAACCATTTTGTTGACAATATTTTAAAAATTTTGGCAATGCAAATTCTAATCGTTCGAATGCCTTTTCGCTGTCATGAAAAACAATGATGGAACCAGGCTTAGTTGTAGAAATCACATTATCCAAACAATCTGTGGGAGCTAATTCTGTATCAAAATCACCACTTAAAACGTCCCACATTATGATTTGACTTTTAGGCAACATGCGTTTAATTCCATTTGCTTGTGCTAAAGTAATTCTTCCATAAGGTGGACGAAACATATTAGAATTGATTACTTCGTTGGCTGTTTTAATATTTTTAAAATACATTGCATTTGAAACCTTCCAACCGTTGTAATGGTTGTGTGTATGATTGCCTACGCTATGTCCTTCAGCAAGTATTTGTTGATAAATTTCGGGATATTCCACTACATTTTTTCCAATGCAAAAAAAAGTTGCTTTGGCATTAAATTGTTTTAATTGTGCTAAAACCCAAGGCGTTATTTCTGGATGTGGCCCATCGTCAAACGTAATATAAACACTGTTTGCATGCTCAGTTACATGCCAAATACAACGGTTATAAATCGCTTTAAAAATAGTAGGTGTTTTTATTAAATAGTTTTTCATTCTTTCATTTCATTTAATCGATTAAAAAACTACAACCACCCAAATTGCAATTCACCATGAACATGCTAGCAACTTCCATAAAATTTTCTTTTATAGAAAATTCATTATGAAAATTTTCCATTCGTACTGAATTGGCAGTACAAAAAAATCCTGTTAAATAAACTATTGTTTTCATGAAGTATAGTGCAAATATATGAAACAGATATTAGTTCAAGTGGGCATTGTTGTATGTTTTTCAAGAAGAATATTCAACTAATTTATTATCAATGTATTAAATTAAAAAAAGCCCTACTCAGGGCTTTTAATATGCTATTTGAATTTTTGATTAATCGTTATATACTTTTACAACACATACAAATGGTTGTATTTTTTTTATTTGATTCGATCTTGAATCTGATTTTATTTGATTGGAAGCAATTTCGTTGCTGTTGAAATCTTTCGGTAATTTTTTAAATAAATTGATAAGTGCTTTTGATTTAACTGCAAAAGTAATCCCTTCAGATTGAGACAATTTATCTGAAATAATTCCTACAATATTCCCTGATTCATCAACAATCGGCGAACCACTCATACCGGATGAAGATGGCAATTCTAGTTGGTAATGACTGCTATCGCCTTGAAATCCTGTTGTAGAACTTATATAACCTTCGTTGTAAACGATATCTTCCTTAGGAAACCCAAGCGAATAAATTCGTTGTGCAATTGAAGGATTTGATTTTTTAATAGAGTAAGGTATTTTAGAATCAAACTTAAAATCTGATTCGGTAATTTTTAAAATTGCTAAATCATTCTCTTCGTCTGTTGCTACAACTTCAGTTTGGTGTCCTACATTGTCTGATGTAAATGTAAAAATTTTAGAATATCCGTCAATAACGTGGAAATTTGTAACAATATATCCATTTTGAGTCAGCGCAAAACTAGTTCCTGTGAATTTAGAAGGACCAACCGGAACAGGTGTAACTTTTTTCTTTACTTTGGCAATTTCATTGTTTATCTTTTTTTGTTCTTTTTCAATGTTGTTAATGTATCCTTTTAATTGAATAACAGAGTTTTGATTGTCTCTTTGATAAACATTCCGCGCCACCATAAAGGTTAATATGGAAGCCATGAAAGCAACAGATGCTGCTACAGATGCTGTTTTCCAATATTTATTTACATGTAATTTCAATTGATTTAATACGGCATCGGTATTGCTGCGAGAGCTTGAGTGAATGTGATCGAGTGTAGAATGTATAAAATCGCGATCTTGCATGTGCTCAAAAGAAAGCATCAATGTTTTATGATCATAGACAGCACTTTTCAATGCAGGATTTTTTTCAATTTCCATTTCAAAGAAAAGTTTCTCTCGATCGTCCATTAAATCAAGACAATATTTTTCGATTAGTTCGTATGTATTAATAGGTCCGTTCATTTAAAATTTCGTTTTCACTTTTATTAAAAAACAATTTTCTCAATCGATTGAGGCACTTATATTTTTGTGTTTTAGCATTGTCGGTGTTTGTGTATCCAAAATTGATTGCTATTTCTTGCATACTTTTATTTTCTACATAAAATGCTTTTAATAAAGTATTGCAAGGCTCACCAATTTTTGCGAAACAATCTTGAAGTATGGTTACATTATTTTCAAATTCAAGAAAATGTGTAATGTCACTATCTACAGCAACTGATTCTTCCATGTCGTCGTAAAGGACTGATACGGATTGTCGTTTGTTTTTAGATAATTTTTTCAACCAAAGATTTTTTGCCACAGAAACTATGTAAGTAGAAAATTGACAACTTAAATGCAAGTCATCTGCCTTTGCTTTTTCATAAACAATCGTTACACTGTCTTGAAAAATATCATACGCATCATCTACCGATCCATTCATTTTAAAAACCATTTTTTCTATTGTAGGATAAAATGATTTATAAACATATTGGATAGCTTTTGTGTCACCACATGCCAAAGAACTAATCAAAGACTCATCACTCATGTTAAATTGAGAATTGCTACCCATTAATACCGTTTATTCTATTTAGTAACCCAAAAGTCCAACATTTTTTTGATATTTAATATATTGATATGTATTTGCGCCCAGTTTTGTGATTTTTTTAGCGTATTGTAAAATATCTTTATTTTATTATTTTGACTTAAGTAATATGAAAACAATATATTACATATTAATAATATAAATATTTAAATATTTTTTTAAAATATTGGGTTACCTTTTTACAAATTGGGTATTAATAGGCATAACATTTAAAAAATATAAAAATGAAAAATTTAGTAAAAGTATCAATTTTCGCATTAGCATTAGGTTTCTTCGCATCTTGCACTGAGTCAGAAGCTCCAGCTACAGAAGCAACTCCAGCAACTACAGAAGCTCCAGCTACAACTGAAGCTCCAGCTACAACTGATTCAGCTGCTACTCCAGCTGCAACTACAGAAGCTGCTCCAGCTGCAACTACAGAAGCTGCTCCAGCTACTGATTCAGCTGCAAAACATAACTAATATTGTTTAGCGTAAAAGAAAAATAAAAACCGTCATTCGTGACGGTTTTTATTTTTTTAACCAAAAACTAAAGAAAAATATTTTTTAGTATCCTAAAAAATACTACTTTTGCAATCCATTTTTTAGCTACTCCCTTAAAAGAGTATCCAACATAGTTGCTAAAAATGGATTTTATTAATTATTTAAAAACAAATACTATAAACATGAGCAGTTACGAACTGATGGTCATTTTTACGCCAGTATTATCAAACGAAGAGTTTAAGGCGTCGACTAAAAAATTAAAACAATTCATTACAGACAATGAAGGTGAAATCGTAGGAGAAGATGCATGGGGTTTAAAATCTTTTGCATATCCTATTGACAAGAAAACAACTGGATTATACTACATTATGGAGTATAAAGCAGCTACTTCTTTAAATGCTAAATTCCAAATTCAAATGAATCGGGATGAGTCAATCATGCGTTTCATGATTACCAGCTTGGATAAACACGCTGTAGCTTACAATTCAAGAAAAAGAAGCGGAGAAAAGACCGTAAAACCTATTGCTAACACAGAAAAAGAAGAAGCATAATCATGGCAAAAACAGATATAAAATACTTAACGAGTAACCGTGTAGAGGTTAGACCAAAGAAATATTGCCGTTTCAAGAAAATGGGAATTCATTATATTGATTATAAAGATCCAGAATTTTTGAAAAGATTTTTAAACGAACAAGGTAAAATTTTACCACGTCGTATCACTGGTAATTCAATGAAATTTCAACGTAAAGTGGCTGTTGCTATTAAAAAAGCACGTCAAATGGCAATTTTACCTTTCGTAACCGACCTTTTAAAATAAAATTATCATGCAAGTAATATTAATTAAAGATATAGACAATTTGGGAGCTACTCATGAAGTAGTGTCAGTTCGCCCTGGTTACGCTCGTAACTTTTTAATCCCTCAAAAATTTGCAATTGAAGCATCTCCTTCTAACTTAAAAATAGCTGACGAAAAAGCTAAAGTAAAAGCTAAAAAAGAAGCTGCATTATTAAGCGAAATTAATAAAGTAACGGAAGTATTAAAAGCTTCTCCAGTGAAAGTTGGTGCTAAAACAGGTACTTCTGGAAAAATCTTCGGTTCAGTTACCTCAATTCAAATTGCTCGTGCAATTAAAGAACAAAAAGGTTATGAAATCGATAGAAAACGTATTTCTATTTCAGAAGAAGTAAAAGAAATTGGAACACACAAAGCAAGTATTGATTTTGGTAATTCAAACATTATTGAAATTGAATTTGAAGTAGTGGGAGAATAATTTTACATTCTTTAGAAAAATAATTAAAAGCTCGATTGAATCAATCGAGCTTTTTCATTATATTTACATTTGAATTTTTACATTTCTATTATATATACATTTTAATACTCAAACAATGATTAAAAAATTATTTTTATCGTTTATCTTTTTGTCTTTCATATCATTAAGTATAAATGCTCAATATTGTTTACCAATCTTTTCTAGTGCCTGTAGTTCAAATGATTTTATAGATAATTTTTCCACTACTGGAGGAGTTGCCAATATTACCAATAACGGTACTGGTTGTAATGGTAGTTTACCTAATAATTATATATTTAATAGTTCTATGGCAGTTTCTCAAATACAAGGATTGCAATTTAATTTTTCAGTACAATCAGGTACTCAATGGAGTCAAGGGTTTCGAATTTGGATTGACTGGAATCAAGATTTAGATTTTGCTGATCCAAGTGAAGATGTTTTCGTGTCTGCATCGACAGGTACAACAGTTCAAACAGGTATAATTTCAGTTCCTTTGTGGGCTGTTCCCGGTCCAACAAGAATGAGAGTTCTTTGTAGATTTGCAAACATTCCTACTATTACTGACTATTGTGGTACTACATTTTCTTTTGGAGAATGTGAAGATTATGTAATGAATGTAATTGCGGCAACGCCTTGCACAGGAACTCCGAATGCTGGTTCTGCAACGCCTACTTCTGCTAGTTTGTGTGCAGGACAAACGGTAAATATTGGAACAGTAGGTGCTACTTATCAAGGGAATATGAGTTATCAATGGCAGCAATCTACCAATGGTGGTGCAACTTGGATAAATGCTTTAGGTGGAAATGGCGCAACATCTCCTTTTTTCCAAACGCCCACGTTATCTAGCTCTATTCAATATCGAGTAATTTTTACCTGCAATGGAAGTGGATTGTCTGATACATCAAGTGTATCATCTGTTATCATCACAGGCCCTACTTATGGCAATATACCATTTTTAGAAAATTTTGAAACTTGGGATAATTACTGCAACACCAAAGATGTACCTAAGGCAACCTCTACTCTTTATTACAGTAGTTCACCTTCAACAGGAAATAATTCCTGGAGAAGAAATGATCAAGGTGCAAGTGCCAATTGGACCAATTCTTCGCAAGCTAGCTATATACCTGGAAGTTCTCTTGGACAATATTCTGCAAGATTTCATTCTTCAAACACATCCTCCAACGGAAACTTAGATTTATATTTAGATTTAAGTCAACAACTTGGAAATAAGACCTTGTTTTTTGACTACATCAATAACAATATAAACGGCGGTGTAGATTATCTTGAAGTTTTATTATCACAAGATGGTGGTCTTACATTCACCTCTCAAGGAACTTACAACAATTCAACAACTTGGCAAAATTTCTCATTGTTTTTAAATTCAAATTCTCCTAATTCTGTTATTCGATTTAAAGCATTTGGCGATTTTGGAGGTTGGTTTAGTGGCTCTGATATAGGAATAGATAATATTTCTGTTGTTCCTGATTGTGCTGGAACTCCTGTGGCTGGTATAATAGATAGTATTACAGCTTGTCCTAATGTTCCATTTAATTTAACGTTATCAGGAAGTTCTTTGGCAGGAAGTTTAACTTACACTTGGGAAAGTGCAACTTCATTAGCAGGCCCTTGGAATTTAGTAAATATAACAGGAGCTCCTATGGTTACTACCCAATTAGCTACGCCTTCATATTTTAGATGTATCGTAACATGCTTTACAAGTAATTTAACAGACACTACAGCTCCATTTTTTGTTGATTTTGGTTCATTCTATTTATGTTACTGCAACTCACAATCAACTGCTTTAACTACATTGCAAAATATAGGAAACGTAACTATCAAAAATGCTCAAAATGCAACTATTTTAAATAATGGAATTGCGGCTCCACTTCTTTCAAATCCTAGTTCTCTCCAATACTATACTCCTTTTTATTCTCTAACACCAACAAACATTTATAGAGATTCTACGTATGATATATCGGTGACCGCATTTTCACAAGATCCATTTTTTGACAATGGCTACTCCAATATCTATATTGATTTTAACAGAGATGGCAGTTTTGACCCTATTTTAGAATTGGCTGCTGGAGGGGTTGTAAATGCACCCAGTAATCAAATGTTAAGTAGCTTCACAGTACCTTCAAATGCACAAATTGGCATCACAGGTATGAGAGTTGTTTATCTGGATTCTTTCGGAGTTGTTTCTTCTTCTAATCTGAGCCCATGTGGACCATATATGAATGGTGAAACAGAAGACTACTTAGTAGATATTTCTTTAGCTCCATGTAAAACACCACCAAATGCAGGAACTGCTATTATTGATGAACCTATAACTTGTCCGGGTTACTCTGTATTTTTAACCGACACTACGCATGACTTAATCTTTGCTGGATTAACTTTTAACTGGCAAGTTTCTACTGATGGCGTAAACTACAATGACATTCCAGGTGCCGTTTTTGACACATTAACTTACGTGGTGAATTCTAATACTTGGTTCAGATTTAAAACCACTTGCAATGGCACCTCTAATGGATATTCCAATGCGGTAACTGTTACTATGAGCCCACCTTTTGCATGTTATGGGAATAGCCAAGCTATTGGAGGAATTTTAGATTCTAGCGACATAGGAGCTTTCATGATAAAAGATTTTTCTACAAATAACAACATTTATGCATTTGTAACAGGTGGTCCACATTTAAACAATCCATTATCAGTTAAAAAAAGAAGTGATTATACAAGTTTTGGTGCGATGGAATTATATACAGACAGTACATATAAAATGGCCGTATACCACATCATGAGAAGTTTAAATCATGCCGATGCGAAGGTTACGATATTCATAGATTATAATAACAATCAGCAATATGACATCCCTTCTGAAAGAGTATTTTCTGGCTTAGCAGATGTGAATAATTTTTATTTACTTTCACAAATTAAAACTCCAACAAACCCTGCGTTGAATGTTGGAACAGGTTTACGTGTAATTTTAAATAACAACACGAATAACAATACTGCATCTGATAATGGTGTTGGAAAGTATACATCGGGTGAAACAGAAGATTATTTAGTTAAATTTAAATTGAAACCGTTAAATCCAAATAGCATTGACAACTATAATTTCATTCAAGAAATTGGTGTTTTTCCAAACCCTGCTACAAACAAAGTATTCGTAGGTTTCAAAACTATTGAAAATACCGATACTAAAATTTCGATACTATCGTTAACTGGGGCCACTTTATTAGAAAAACAATACAATAATATCAATGGTAATTTTGTTACAGAAATTGACTTAGGTAATTTTGCTAAAGGCACCTATTTCATTCAAATAAATTCTGAGAAAGGTAAATATGTTAGAAAATTAATTATTGAATAATAAATTATTGATCATAAAACATTAAAATAAAAAAAGAGTGGAAATTTTCCACTCTTTTTTTATTGAATACAAATAAGGATAAAATATTTTAATATCAAAACGAGAAAGTATCTTTACCAAGTTTTACAAAATGGATAAGAAAATTTTATTAAGAGCATATAGAACGATGATGACAGCTAAAGCAATGGCTGACATTTATGAAGAAAATAGACCCATTTGCAAATATGTACACAGTACTTCGAAAGGGCATGAAGCCATTCAATTGGCACTTGGATTTCAACTAGAATCATGTGATTGGGTTAGTCCATATTATCGAGATGAAAGTTTAATGCTAGGAATGGGTTGGAGACCTTATGAAATGATGTTACAACTTTTAGCAAAAGGAGAAGATCCATTTACTGGAGGCAGAGAATATTACAATCATCCCAATAGCAGAAGAGAAAACTATCCAAAAATTATTCATCAAAGCAGTGCAACAGGGATGCAGGCAATTCCTACAACAGGGATTGCACAAGGGATACAGTATTTAGAAAAGATGTCAGATATCAGCTATCAGATGTCAGAAAATACAGAAAACGAAAAATCGCTTAAATCAAAAATCTCAAATCAAAAATCTCCAATAGTAGTTTGTTGTTTTGGAGATGGAAGTATTACAGAAGGAGAAGTGAGTGAAGCTTTTTCATTTGCTGCATTAAAACAATTACCAATTATTTATTTAGTTGAAGACAATGATTGGGGCATAAGTGTAAGCAGTGATGAGGCTCGAACAAATAATGCATACGAATATATCGCAGGTTTTAAAGGAATAGAACGAATGCAAGTAGATGGTTCTGATTTTGAAAAAAGCTATAGTTGTATAGAAAATGCCATTCATTATGTTCGAGAAAATAGAAAACCAATATTAATTCATGCAAAAGTTCCTTTATTAGGGCATCATACAAGTGGCGTTCGTAAAGAGTGGTATAGAAACGATGATGATTTGGCCAAGCATGAAAAAGACAATCCAATCACTAAATTATATCAAGTATTAATAAAAAAAGGCATTTCAGCTGAAGACTTAAAAATAATTGAAGAAGAAGAAAGATCTTTCATTGAACGAGAATTTCAAGAAGCTGTTAATGCAGCAGAACCAAATCCGTTAACGGTTTCGGATTATGTTTTTGTTGACACACCAATTACAGAAGAACAAGGTGTGCGCTCTCCTGCGGGTGGAGAAAAAGTAATGATGGTAGACGCAGCATTGCATGCTGTTGAAGAATTAATGAGAGATTATCCCGAATGTTTATTTTATGGTCAAGATGTTGGTAAGAGATTAGGTGGTGTATTTAGAGAAGCTGCAACCTTAGCCGACAAATTTGGTGATGACAGAGTATTTAATACAGCAATACAAGAGGCATACATTATTGGAAGCACCATTGGTTTAAGTGCAGTTGGTTTAAAGCCATTTGTAGAAGTTCAATTTGCTGATTATATATATCCAGGAATAAATCAATTAGTAACAGAAATTTCAAAATCATGTTATTTAAGTTGTGGTAAATTTCCAGTGAGCATGGTACTTCGTGTACCAATTGGTGCTTATGGTGGTGGTGGACCTTATCACAGTGGCAGCGTAGAAAGTATTTTAGCAAACATTAAAGGGATTAAAGTTTGCTACCCTAGCAATGCAGCTGATTTAAAAGGATTACTAAAAGCAGCATATCACGATCCAAATCCAGTAGTAATGCTCGAACACAAAGGTTTATATTGGAGTAAAGTACCTGGCACGGAAGACGCTAAAACGATAGAACCAGACAAAGATTATATTTTACCATTAGGGAAAGGATTAAGCGTATTGCAAGCGAGCGAAGAAAATATTGAAAATGGTGAAAGCCTTTGCATTATTACATATGGAATGGGCGTTCATTGGGCAAAAAATGCGGCACAGCAGTTTCCAAATTCTGTTGAAATAATTGATATCAGAACCATTTTCCCATTAGATGAAAACTTAATTTTTGCTACAGTGAAACGACATGGAAAATGCATTGTCTTAACTGAAGAGCAATTAAGAAACTCGTTTGCAGAAGCGGTCGCTTGCAGAATTCAACAAGAATGTTTTTATCATTTGGATGCGCCAGTAAAAACAATAGGAGCTTTAAATTTGCCTGCTGTACCAATGAATGTGGTACTTGAGCAAGCAATGTTGCCCAATGCTGATAAAGTTGCAAAAGCAATTGGCGAATTACTAGCTTATTAAAATTTTTATTTTTCATATATTCTATAAAATGTATTGATAGAAGAATTGATGGTTTTTCTGATCTATTGAAATGATTAGTAATAACTTTATGGCATGAAATCACTCCTTCATTTTTCATCTATAATTTTAATAACTTTATTATTTGCAAATTGCTCAAACGCTCAAGAAAAGAAAATGGAAAATAAATATTATTCAAAAACAGATACCTCAAAACTGTCTATTTCTAACGAAGAATGGAAAAAATCATTAGACGCTGAAACGTATAATATAGCTCGTGCAAAAGGAACAGAATATGCTTTTTCCGGTAAATTTTGGAATCACCAAGAAGAAGGTATGTATCGATGTAAAGCTTGTGGGAATGCATTATTTCGTTCGGATGGAAAATTTGAAAGCAGTTGTGGCTGGCCTAGTTTTTTTGAACCTATTAATCCTAAAAGCGTAAAGTATGCTGAAGATAACACGCATGGAATGCAACGTGTAGAAGTGATGTGTGGCCGATGCGATGCGCACTTAGGACATATTTTTGATGATGGTCCTGCGCCAACGTATAAGCGCTTTTGCATCAACTCTGTAATTTTAGATTTCGAAAAAAAATAACCATTTGGTTTTATAATTTCAGGCAAACAAATCTAAAATTCTAAGATGAAACAAAATATTTTATTACTACTTTCCCTATTATTTTCACTTTCAAGTTGTGGAAACGATGAAGCAACTTTACAAAATGATTCGGTTTTCAAAAAAATGACTTCAACTAATAATTCAACAAATAAAATGATAGATACATTAACAATTGGTGGCGGTTGCTTTTGGTGTGTAGAGGCACAATTGCAACAATTAAAAGGAGTACTTACGGTAACTTCTGGATATGCTGGTGGGAGCAACAAAAATCCAACTTACAAAGAAGTTTGCACAGGTTTAACAGGTCATGCTGAAGTGATTCAAGTAACTTTTGACAATTCTATTATCTCAATTGATGAAATGTTAGCGGCATTTTGGCAAGCACATGACCCTACTCAGTTAAACAGACAAGGAAATGATGTAGGCACACAATATCGTTCCGTTATATTTTATAGAAATGACGAACAAAAGAAAATTGCGGAAGATTACAAGAAAAAATTAAATGATGAAAAAGTGTATGACAATCCTGTAGTTACAGAAATTTCGCCTCTTAGTATTTTTTACGCAGCTGAAAATTATCATCAAAATTATTACAATGAAAATGCTACACAAGGGTATTGCCAATTTGTAATAGCTCCAAAACTAGAAAAATTCAAAAAGGTGTTTAAAGATAAATTGAAATAAAAAATTTAATCTTTTTATTATTTAATAAAATATCGGTACAAATAATTAGAGGATGGCTTCTATACTATCATCAATTTATAACTACCTTCGCCACTCTTTATGAATTTGCAATATCTGCAGGATTTATACGCACAGCACACCTGTCTGAAAACATTGACAGATGAAATCGTATTGCCTCAACCCAAAATTATTTCGCTGAAAAATAGTTTAGCGTCTTCTTTTTCATTTTTAGCAACCAGTGTTTTTAAGCAACTCGATTTTAATCATGTTTTCATATTAGATGACAAAGAAAGTGCTGCTTATTTTCACAACGATTTTGAAACCATCAGCAATGCATTGGATGTTTGCTTATTTCCTGATTCGTATAAAAAGTCGGGAACGGTGGGCGAACTCAATAGCAGCCATGTGATGCTTCGCGCGGAAACATTGATGAAATTTAATGTGGATCATCCTAAACGAAAAGTTTTAATTACGTATCCCGAAGCATTGGTAGAGAAAGTGATTAATTCAACTACATTTTCTAAAAACACGATTTACATCAAACAAAGTCAAAAATTAGATACTGATTTCTTATTTGAGTTTTTGGTAGATATGGGATTTAGTAAAGTAGATTTTGTATTCGAACCTGGGCAATTTGCTATACGAGGTGGTATTATCGACATCTATAGTTTTGGAAATGAAAATCCATATCGGGTTGAGTTATTTGATGATGAAGTAGATACAATTAGAATCTTTAATCCTGAAACTCAATTATCTGAACGAAAATTATTACAAGTAACAATTATCCCTAACATTGAAACCCATTTTGAAAATCAAGAAAAAATTTCCTTGTTTGATTTTTTGCCTGATAATACCATTTATTGGATTCGGGATACAGAACATACCATTGAACGCATAAAAAAATTAGAAGCATATGTTGTAGACAAAGGAACAATTGTTGTTTTAAATGAAAAAGAAGAAGAAATAAATATTACTGCAAATGATTTTACTTCTGTAGAAAAAATCATTTCTTCATTGAAAGAAAAAACAATTATAGAATTTTCGAAAGGGTTTGCTGCTGAAAATTTTGAAAAGCCTATTCACAAAGAATTTCAATTTCATACCAACGAACAGCCTTCCTTTAATCGAAATTTTGAATTATTAATTAAAGACTTACAAGACAAAACAGCTGCGCATTATACAATTTTTATTTTTTCAGAAAATCCAAAACAACTCGAACGATTACGAAGCATTTTTGAGGAATTAAAAGCAAATATTGTATTTACTCCGATTCCCATTTCAATTGCTCAAGGATTTATAGACAATGATTTAAAGATCGTTTGTTACACCGATCATCAAATTTTTCAACGATACCATAAATACAAAATGAAGCAAGCCTATTCACAAGGCAAAGCTCTGAGTTTACGTACGTTGAGAGAATTGCAACCGGGAGATTTTATTGCCCATATTGATCATGGAATTGGTCGTTATTCTGGTCTACAAAAAATAGATGTTAATGGAGTTATGCAAGAAGCTGTTCGTATTATATACAAAGACAATGATGTGCTGTATGTAAATATTAACTCCTTACATAAAATCACAAAATATACTGGGAAAGATGGCACAGAACCTAAAATGCATAAGATTGGAAGTGGCGTTTGGGAAAAATTAAAAAATAAAACAAAAAAACAAGTCAAAGACATTGCTTCTGATTTAATAAAATTATATGCAGAACGAAAAGCCTCAAAAGGGTTTCAGTTTTCACCAGATTCCTATATGCAAACCGAATTAGAGGCATCCTTTATGTATGAAGATACTCCTGATCAATATAAGGCAATAGTAGACGTGAAGAAAGACATGGAAAGCGAATCACCCATGGATAGATTAGTATGTGGCGATGTAGGATTTGGTAAAACAGAAGTAGCTATTCGAGCTGCTTTTAAAAGTATTGTGGATGGTAAACAAGCTGTCATTTTAGTGCCGACTACTATCCTAGCCTATCAGCATTATCAAAACTTAAAAGAACGTTTAAAAGATTTTCCGTGTACGGTTGATTATTTAAATCGTTTTAAATCTGCCAAAGAAAAAAAGGAAACACTTCTTCGTTTGCAAGAAGGAAAAATAGATATCATTATTGGCACACATGCGCTGTTAGGAAAAGATGTAAAGTATAAAGATTTAGGTCTGTTAATTATTGATGAAGAACAAAAATTTGGTGTTGGTGCAAAAGAAAAAATCAGGGGTATCAAAGCCAATGTAGATACGCTGACACTAACCGCTACTCCAATTCCTAGAACCCTTCAATTTTCATTAATGGGCGCAAGAGATTTGTCCATTATTAATACACCTCCACCCAACAGACAACCTGTGCATACTGAATTAGCCATGTTTGACGACAAACTCATTCAAGAAGCCATCTATTATGAAACAGAGCGCGGCGGACAAGTATTTTTTGTACATAACCGAGTGCAAGGCTTGGCAGAAATGAAAGCAAGAATTCAAGCATTGTGTCCTGATATTAGTATTGGCATGGCGCATGGGCAATTAGAAGGAGATGAATTAGAAGAAACTATTTTAGATTTCATGGCACATAAATATGATGTATTAGTAAGTACAAATATTGTTGAAAGTGGCGTTGATATTTCGAATGCAAACACAATGATTATTAATAATGCACATCAATTTGGATTGAGTGATTTACATCAATTAAGAGGTCGTGTAGGTCGAAGCAATAAAAAAGCATTTTGCTATTTATTAGCTCCATCATTGGCATTGCTTCCTTCTGATTCTAAAAAACGATTACAAACCATTGAACAGTTTAGTGAACTTGGAAGTGGTTTTCAAATCTCAATGAAAGATTTAGATATTCGAGGTGCAGGCAATATGTTGGGTGGCGAACAAAGTGGGTTCATTACTGACATTGGATTTGAGATGTATCAAAAAATATTAAATGAAGCCATTCGTGAATTGAAACATACTGATTTTAAAGATGTTTTTAAAGATCAAATTTTAGATAAAGAAGATTATGTAAGTGAATGCAATGTAGATACTGATTTAGAAATTCTTATTCCAGATTCCTATGTAGAAAGTATTGCTGAACGTTTATCACTTTATACCCACTTAGATGATTGTGCAACAGATGAAGAATTAGAGAACTTCAGAAATTCAATGATAGATCGTTTTGGCCCAATCCCTAAACAAGTAAATGATTTATTTATAGCGTTAAAAGTGCGCTGGTTAGGAAAGGAAATTGGTTTTGAAAAAGTGATGTTGAAAAATACTCAATTGCGATTATATTTTGTGTCGAACCCAGATTCTCCTTATTTTGAAAGCGATACATTTAAACATATTTTAGATGTCATTCAGTTTCAAATTAAAGGTGCTCGATTGAAAAACATTGGAACTAATTTTATGTTGATTATTGACAAAATCAATTCCATTACAGAATTAGAAAGTTTATTAAGAAGACTCGTAAAGCCAAGTGTTGCGACAGCATCATAAATCTTACCAACAGCAAGGATCATACTTTACATTATCTTTTTAAAAAGAATTTTTTAGAAAATTATTTTCTACAG
>CANHJA010000023.1 GCA_947460795.1 Bacteroidota bacterium
CTTTAAACGATGCGAAAGAAGCAACTAAAGAAGCAGCTGAAAAAACAAAAGAAGCGACAGAAAAAGCAAAAGAAGTTGCTGGAAAAACAAAAGAAGTTGCAGAAAAAGCGGCATCAAATTTTAAAGACGCTGCTAAAAAAACAGCTGAGGAGGCTAAAAAAGCTTTTGGACAATAAGCATCTATAAATTCAATCAATATAAATTGAATTTATGTAACTTCTGAAAAAGTCATATTAAATTAAGACTGAATTGTGAATATAATGAGTTCGATATTTTTGTCGAACTCATTTTTTATATGCCATTTTATTTTCAGTTTATTTAAAAAAATGCCCCAAGTAGTAGTTAACTTCTTGGGGCATTTTTGATTTAAAAGACGGACTTTTAAATATGAGTTTATGATAAATTACAACCTTGATTTGATATTGGCAATGTCATCGATTCTTTTTTGAGCGATTTTCATTGCGGCTTCTTGTGCGGTCAGATTTTCATCTTCAGTTAACTTAAAGATATCTAAAATTCGGCCATAAATTTTTTCTACCTCTTTCGTTACTTTTTCTTGATTATATGAACCACTGGCTTCTGCAGCCACATTAACTAAGCCCCCTGCATTAATTAAAAAATCGGGTGCGTAAATAATTCCTTTGTCAATTAATTGACGACCATGTATTTTTTCTTCAGCTAGTTGGTTGTTTGCAGCACCTGCAATAATAGAGCACTTTAATTGTGGAATGGTGTCGCTGTTCACAGTAGCTCCTAAAGCACAAGGTGCATAAATATCAATATCGATCGTAAGCATTTGGGCCGGATCTACATACTCTACTTTATATTTTTCAATGGTTTCTTTTATTCTTTCTTGATTGATATCAGTGATATATACTTTCGCACCAGCATTTACTAAATGCCCAACTAAGTATTGGCCAACATGCCCCACACCTTGAACCATTACTTTTTTCCCAGTCAAATCATCGTTGCCCCAACGTTTGAATGCACATGCTTTCATTCCTACAAAAACACCATAGGCTGTATATGGAGATGGATCTCCACTGCCACCCATATATTCTGGAATCCCAGTAACATGTTTGGTTTCTAAATGAATAAATTCCATATCTGAAGCAGATGTATTTACATCTTCTGCGGTAATGTATTTTCCATTTAATGAGTTTACAAACTTGCCATATCTGCGCCATAATGCTTCACCTTTCAATGAAGGATCGCCAATAATAACCGCTTTTCCTCCGCCTAAATTTAAACCAGAAATTGCCGCTTTATAGGTCATTCCTCGTGATAAACGCAAGGCATCTACTACTGCTTCGTCGTCTGAATTGTATTTCCACATTCTTGTTCCTCCTAATGCAGGTCCTAAAGTGGTGTTATGAATAGCAATAATTGCTTTTAATTTTGAGTGGGGATCATTGCAAAACACGATTTGTTCGTGTCCCATTTCTTGCATTAATTCAAATACTTTATTTGACATCTTTTCGCTGTTACGTTTTAAAATTATTTTTTATATTTATTCATCAAATTTTTCAATGCTTCTTCTGCTGAAATTTCAACTTCTGGCATTTCAATTTTTATTTCTTCGTGTTGTTTTTGATGATTGAGGATATCCTCATGACTTGCTTCGTTTTCATCTCTTTTTGGATTGCTTCGGCGCTCTTGTTTTGGGCGATCACCATTGTTTGATCTGTTGAAATTTCGAGGTCCACCCATCGTTCTTTCGTCTTGATTTAATTTATCTTTTACCTCTTTGCATTTCGCTTTCAGTTCTTCAATTTTTTTCTTCAAGGTTTCAATGGTTTCTAAATATTCGTCTCTTTTTTCATAAGAACGTAAAGTAGGCGGCAATTCTTCCATTCGTTGTTGCACATCAATCAATAAATCTTCTTCTTGTTGCAACTCACGGCTAATTTTATTGTAAAAACTTCTATTTTTAGCAACTCTTTCTGCAGCATCTTTATTATTCTCCGCTCTGCGTTGGTTTCTGTCGGCATCTTTTCGATCAAAGAAGTTTTTCTTCGCTTTTAAAAATCGCTCCCAAGGCTCATCTCCATGTTCTTTCGGTATGCGTCCTATTTTTTTCCAATCTTCAAAAAGCTCCATATATTCCTGGGTTGCATTTTCAAAATCCATGGTGTTTTGAAGCTCTTCCGCACGGTTTACAATAGACATTTTTTTTGCATAATTGTCTTCTAATTGAACTCGAATATTTCCATAATGACCATCTTTATTTTGGTAAAAATGATTTTTAGCGGCTAAAAATTGATTCCAAATTTCATCACTTTTTTCTTGAGGAACCCGGCCAATTTTTTTCCAATCGTCCATTAAAGCAGTAAATAAATCAGTTGTTTTTTTCCACTCCTGACTATTTTTTAGCGCTTCAGCTTGCTCTACTAATGCTAATTTCTTGGTTAAATTTTCTTGTTGTTCATTTTTTATATCACCAAAATGTTCTTTTTTACGAGCAAAAAATACATCTTTCGCAGCATTGAAGCGAAGCCAAATTTCATCCATACGATGTTTAGGCACCATTCCAATTTTTTTCCACTCTTCATTTAATGCTTGATATTCTTCCGTAGTTTTTTTCCATTCAGAAGATTCCTTCATAGACTCTGCTTTTTCACATAAATCTATTTTTTGTGATAAATTATCTAACAAGTCATTTTCAAAGGATTCATATTTAGCTTGTTTTAATTTGAAGAATGAATCTTTTGCTTTCTCAATTCTTTCTTTCAATTCTTCATTTTTTAAATCGGGAACAATAGCTAATTCTTTGTATTGATTTAAAATTTCACGAAGTTTTTCAGTACCTGTTTTCCATTCTTTTGCTTCCAAAAGTGCTTCTGCTTCTACACACAAGGCTTCTTTTTTAGCTAAATTTTCATCAACGGCCACTTTTATAGCTGCTTCTAAAATGTCCAATTCTTCAAACAATGAAGTATAATTACCAATAGCTTTGGTGTTGCATAAATAATTTTTGGTTCTTGAAACCTTGCCCGCTATTTTAATGATGTCATCAGTAGAAGCAAAATCTTTTTTTATTTCATTTACTTTTTCCACCGATTCTGAAAATCGTTCCTCCATGGAAGCAATCGTGTTTTGATGGTTTGCTTCTCTTAATTCACCAATAGGTCTTTCTGCAAACCACTTGTTGGCTTTTAAAAAAACTTGGTTATCCTTTATGAAATAAATATCTTTTTCTGTCATAATTATCTTCTTTGAAAAAGGGTACAAATGTAGCTAAAATTGATTTATTTTATTTAAAAGCCAATTGTATTTAATTGTCAATTGTTTTATTGCATACATTTAATATGATTTTTGTTTTATTGACTTCAAATTGTTTAATCATTTATTGTTTTTAAATCATTACCATTGTCAATAAATGAAGGTTTATTTAGTAAATGGCTGTTAGTTATTCTATAAGGATCGAATTAAATTTGTTTTCGCAATCGGGCTACAGGATGGTTGAGTTGTTCTCTGTATTTAGCAACGGTTCTTCGGGCTATGTTATACCCTTTTTCGTTTAGTAAATCCGTTAGTTTTTCATCAGATAAAGGCTGCTTCTTTGATTCAGCATTGATTATTTCATTTAAATAAATTTTCACTTCTCTTGTTGAAACATCTTCGCCACTATCTGTTGACATAGACTCTGAAAAAAAGTATTTAAGTTTATATGTACCAAACTCTGTTTGTACATATTTGCTATTAACCACCCTCGATATTGTAGAAATATCTAAGCCTGTTCTATCTGATACATCTTTTAAAATCATGGGTCTCAAAGCACTTTCATCGCCTGTTAAAAAAAACTCTTCTTGCAAATGCATAATTCTACCCATGGTCAATAGCAAAGTTTCTTGTCGTTGTTTAATAGCATCAATAAACCATTTAGCGGCATCTATTTTTTGTTTGATAAAAAGCAAAGCTTCTTTCTGACGTTCATCTTTTTGCTTTCCTTTATCATAATCTTTAAGCATGTCTCTAAATGAGCTGCTCACTCTTAAATCGGGCGCATTTTTTTGATTTAAAGACAATTCTAATTCGCCATTTATATTTTGTACAAAAAAATCGGGTAGCACGAAGGTAGCAGCCTTATTTGTGACTTCATAAATTGCGCCAGGTTTAGGATTTAGCTTAACAATTAGCTGTATAACTTCCTTCAAATCACTGTCTGATAATACCAATGATCGTTGAATTTTTTCATAGTGTTTTTTAATAAATTCTTCAAAAAACTTGTCTATAATTTTTATTGCATGATTGACAATTTTATTTTTTTCTTTTTTTCTTAATTGCAGCAATAAACATTCTTGTAAATCTTTGGCACAAACCCCAGTAGGGTCAAATTCTTGAATTAATTTAATGACTTCTTTCAATTCAGTTTCAGTGACTACAATATTTTGCTTAAATGATAAATCATCAATTATAGATGGAATATCGCGTCTGAGATAACCATCTTCATCAATGCTTCCGATTACAAACTCAGCTACTTTTAGCAAAGGCTTTTCTAAATTGAGCATGTTCACTTGAGCCAGTAAGTGGTCATAAAAAGTGGTTTCAAATTTTGGTTGAAAGGAAAATGTACCATCATCATCTCCATTTGTGTAAACATCTTTTTGGAAATTATAATCGGCATCTTCATCATCGCCTTCTTTTACATATTCAGCAATATCAATATTACCATACTCTTCTTCGTTTTCATATTCTTCATTGTTATCTGTCGAAAACTCATCTACTTCATCATTGGTTTTTTCAGAAAGTGTTTTTTCATCAAAATCTTCCACGTCTAGTTCCAATGCAGGATTTTCTTCTATTTCTTCTTTAATGCGTTCATCCAACAGCAACGTAGGCACTTGCAACAATTTCATTAACTGAATTTGTTGAGGAGATAGTTTCTGTAAAAGTGTTTGCTGTTGTGAAAGTCTCTGCATAAATACCCTATGCTACAAAAATAGAAATAACAATCATATAAACAATAACTAAATCATTCCTATTCTAAGGCTTTTGTAAATACTAAATTTATTCATAGTCATAGAGCAATAATTGACTTTGTGTCTATTTCTTTTTATAGAATTGATGTTATTTATTACCAATTAAATTAGTCCTTAATAACTAAAAATTAGTTCTTAAACAGCTTCTGCCAATACTTCTTTTACTTCAGGAATCATGCGTTTCATCATGCCTTCAATGCCCGATTTTAGGGTAATCATAGAGGACGGACAACCACTGCAAGATCCTTGAAGAGAAAGGGTTACCGAACCATTGTGGTAACTTTTAAACGATATAGCACCACCATCCATTTCAACAGCAGGTTTCACATAGTTTTCTAATAATTCTTTAATACGAGTTACAATTTCAGAATCGTCTCCACTAGTAGCATTGCTTTCAACTGGTTTCACAATTTCATCTTCATTGATCACCACTTTGCCTTCTTCTAAATATTCTTTTAAAAACTCTCGAAGTGATGGAATGACTTCGTTCCAATCTGTTTCAACTGTTTTGGTTAGCGTAACAAAATTACTCGCAATAAAAACACCTTTTATAAATGGAAAACCAAACAATTCCTTCGCTAAAGGCGATGGTGTAGAAGCTTGCTCATTTTGAAAATCGATACTTTTGCTAGGGTATAATAATTTGTTTGCCACAAACTTCATAGTTTCTGGATTCGGCGTCATTTCTGTATATATACTTACAATAGGATTTCCTGTCTTTAACATAAAGAGTAAATTTTTCACAAAAATACATGTTTAAAATCATTTCAAACCAATTGATGTGAAATTTACATCTATATGACATGGATTAACTTTTTATTTAGTAATTTTACTATTGAATATCATTATCGAAGTGAATATAACACCATCTTATGCTTAAACATCTACTCTTATTATCCTTTTTATTTCTATCTATTTATGGAAAAGTGAAAGCACAAACTCCTATTGAATTTATCGAAAATCAGGGGCAATGGGATGGTCCTTTTTCATACAAAGGCTCAACCAAATCTGGGGATATTTATTTGCGAAAAAATGGGTTCACCATCTTTTTAAGTGATATTGCCAATGCTGCTAAGATAGATGCCGTGCATCATGGAGAAAAATTGGTTTCGGAAACATTGAATTACCACGCCTATAAAGTAAATTTTTTAAATAGCAATTCATCGGTTACCACGTCGCAAGAAAAATCCCAAAAGCATTATTATAATTATTATTTAGGCGCCGATCCGAGTAAATGGAAACATGCGATACATCCTTCATTGGCAGTAAATTATTCTAAATTGTACGATGGAATAGACATGCATGTGTATTCTGAAAACAATAATATCAAATATGATTTGTTAGTTTCTCCAAACAGCGATATTTCGAAAATAAATATCCAATATGAAGGTGTAGAAAGAGTAAATGTTATAAAAAATAAATTGGTTGTAAAAACATCATTGGGCGAAATGATAGAATCTGAGCCTTACAGTTATCAATTTATTGATGGTGAAAAAGTGGAAATTCCTTGTGAATATATTTTAAATGATGGTATTGTTTCTTTTAAAGTCGGTAAAAAATACAATCCAAAATACCAGCTTGTCATTGATCCTACTTTAGTGTTTTGCTCATTTGTAGGTTCAGTAGGTGATAGCTGGGGATATACTGCAACCTATGATAGTTCTGGAAATTTTTATGCAGGTGGTGTGGTATTAAATGCGCCGTATCCTGTTACGACAGGGGCTATACAAAGTACTTTTCAAGGTGGAGTTGCCGGTGTTGGAATTGTAGCTTGTGATGCATGCTTTACCAAATTTAATCCTGCTGGAACGGCTGTTATTTATGCTACTTATTTAGGCGGTACAAATAACGAACAGCCTCATAGTATGATTGTTGATAATGATGACAATTTAGTTGTAGCAGGCAGAACATTTTCATCTAACTTCCCAACTGCAGGGAGCGCCATTTTTGATGCCAGTTACAATGGTGGGGGCGATATTTTTGTTTGTAAATTCAATGCATTAGGGACTAATTTAATTGCATCGAGTTTTATTGGCGGTACTGGTGAAGACGGCGTAAATGTTTATGTTGAAGAAACACTTATAGGCGGATTAAAGAGAAATTATGCCGATGATGCTAGAAGTGAAGTGATAGTAGATGCAAACAACAATATTTATGTTACAGGATCATCTAAATCGGCTGATTTTCCAAAAATGCCAGCTGCGAGTTCTACGTTTGGAGGCCAGCAAGATGCTGTGATATTTGAAATGAACCCCAATTTAGGATTAATTTGGAGTCGATTTTGGGGAGGTTCAAGCAACGATGCAGGGTATGTTTTATCAATCAATAAAACCAATCCCTTAGAATTATTTGTTGCAGGTGGAACGGAAAGTTCTGTTAATATGCCCGCAGGTTCATTGCATACAACCTATCAAGGAGGAACAGCAGATGGATTTTTATTGAAATTTAATACAGCCACGAAAGCTTTAACAGCAGGTACTTACATAGGAACCAATGCATATGATCAAGTATATGGTGTTCAAACAGATGATAGTAATAATGTGTATATAACAGGCCAAACTTTAGGCGCTTATCCTGTTACAGCTGGTGTTTATTCAAATCCCAATTCAAGTCAATTTATATCAAAATTAAATAATAATTTATCCTCTATTTTGGCAAGTACGGTATTTGGAAGAGGCACAACCGCTTCTACCGATATTTCAATCAATGCATTTTTAGTAGACAAATGCCAAAATGTATATGTTTCAGGATGGGGTGGATTGTTAGGTGGGTTTAATGTTGCTGGTTCTACAACCAATAATTTGCCAATTACACCAGGGGCAATTCAAACTACCACAGATGGACAAGATTTTTATGTGATTGTTTTAAATAAGAATTTTTTGAGCTTACAATACGGAACATTTTTTGGATTGAATGGAGGTGGTGGAGAGCATGTAGATGGCGGAACAAGTCGTTTTGATGAAGACGGAATTATTTATCAAGCGATTTGCGGTGGTTGTGGAGGTACTTCTATACCAACAACTTCAGGCGTTATTTACCCTAATAATTTGAGTCCAAATTGCAACTTAACTGCGCTAAAAATAAAATTTGATTTTCAAAACCCTTCAGCAGATGCAATTGCTAGTGGAGATACGGTTGGTTGTGCTCCATTTGTTGTTCAATTTCAAAATAGCAGTACAAGTGCTACCGATTTTGTATGGAATTTTGGAGATGGATCGCCTACAACGAGTATTTTAAATCCTTCGCACACATTCACTACGCCTGGTATATACACAGTTTCCTTAATTGCCAATAATCCTAATGGTTGTACTACCAGTTCGGATACCGATTATATGAAAATTGTAGTAAAAGTGGATACTATTCACGCCAATTTTACTGTAACTAAAGTAGATTCTTGTAATCCTTTTACTGCAACATTTGTAAATACAAGCACCTCTAATTTACCCAATAATTCAGCTACCATATATACATGGAATTTTGGGGACGGTACGAGTTTTACAGGCAAAACGCCTCCACTGCATACTTATCCTGCAATTGGTGTTTATACTATCACTTTAACCATGACGGATACCAATGCTTGTAATAGCCCTTCTGTTTTTACTTCTACAGTAAATTACAGTGTAAGCAATATGTCTACTGCTTTTAATGCACCCGACAGCGTTTGTTTGCCGGCCAATGTATTTTTTTTAGATCAATCTATCAATGCCACTAGCTGGAATTGGAATTTCGGGGATGGAGGAAATTCAACCGTATCTTCTCCTAATCATGTATACACGGTTCCTGGTGTTTATACAATTTATTTAGTATCTGCAAATCCTGCAACATGCAATAAAAAAGACACGGCACAACAACAAATTTCTATATTTAGTTCACCTATTGCTGATTTTACTTGGACTCCGAATCCACCAACTCCGAATACGCCTACCGAATTTAAAAACTTTTCTACAGGCGCAACAAGTTATTTATGGAACTTTGGAGATGGGACTTCTTCGACAGATAAAAATGTTGTTCATAATTTTTATGCCGATGGCATTTATGATGTGTGCCTCACTGCAATTAATGAAGTAGGTTGTAGAGATACTGTCTGCAAAAAAGTAAGAGGAATCGTGGTTCCACTTGTAGACGTGCCTTCTGGATTTTCACCAAATGGCGATGGTGTAAATGATGTAGTATATGTAAAAGGATATGGAATAGAAAAAATGACATTCAGAATTTTTAATAGATGGGGTGAAAAAGTATTTGAATCTACTAATATGAATAATGGATGGGATGGCAGATATAAAGGAGTTATGCAAGAAATGGAAGTGTATCAATACACGTTAAATGCCACCTTCTTTGATAAAACAAACACTACAAAAAAAGGAAGTATCACTTTATTAAAATAATTATCATGAAAAAACTAGTAATCGTATTATTTTCTTGTTGTTTTACTACATCAATATTTGGCCAAGGACTGCATTTTTCACAATATTACAATGCACCCATGCTAATTAATCCAGCCAACACTGGTTTAATTGAAGATTATGATTGGAGAGCCGGTGTAAATTATAGAAATCAAGGAGCTACCATTCCAATTCCATATAATACTTCGAGTGTATTTGCCGATGCAGCATTGCTGAAAAATAAATTAGAAACCAGTTGGATTGGAGCTGGAGTAGCTGTTTGGCGTGATGTAGCAGGGAAAGGAGATTTGGCTTTAACTAAAATTCAAACCAATCTAGCTTATCATGTGTTAATGAGCGAAAAAAGCAGTTTGTCGGCAGGCTTATATGGCTCCTACAATCAACGAAGTGTAGATTTTAGTAAACTTACCTTTGATAGACAATGGGATGAATTTTCATTTAATACTACGCTTCCATCTGGTGAAACTAATACCACACAAAAGACTAGTTTTTTGGATTTTGGAGCAGGAATGAACTTTGCATTTTATAACAATTCTAATTTTTATTTAAAAGCCAGTCTTGCTGCAATGCACATCAATCAGCCCTTGGAAACGTTTTATGGCGAATCCAATAAAATTGGTTTGAGACCGCAATTAAATTTAGAAGTTATTTATAAAGCAGGTACTAACATTATGCTATCTCCCTCCGTATATTACACTCGACAAAAAAGAGCAAGCGAGTTAGTTGCCGGTACGCTTATAAACATTAATACGAGCAATGATATTTCTGCAAAAACAAGCGAACTCATTTTAGGTACTTACATCAGAAACAAGGATGCAGTTATAGCTGTAGCAGGATATAAATTTGGGAATAATAAATTTATGTTCAGTTACGACCACACGATATCTCAATTGGCAATAGGGAATAATGGAATAGGTGCTTTTGAACTGTCTTTAATTTTGCAAGGCAATTTTAAAAGCGCAAATGAGTCCACTAAATCATATGGTTGCCCTCGTTTTTAAATTTTAGTACTATAATTGAACAGAATACTTTTATTTTGCACTCAATAAAAAAATAAAAAATGGCTAAAGGTTCCACAATACAATTAGATGTAGAATTAGACGAAAATAAAATGCCCGAAAAAATATACTGGCAAGCTGCTGAAGGAGGCGTCGTTAACCCTGTAGAGGCAAAAGCATTTATGTTGAGTATATGGGATTTAAATGAAAGTGCAGCACTTCGCATCGATTTATGGACTAAAAAAATGATGGTTGATGAAATGAATGATTTCTTTTTTCAAACTATGATGACGATGGCTGACACATATGAACGTGCTACCAATCAAAAAGAATTGGCTGATGAAATAAGAACATTTTCGGCAGGATTTAGAGTGAAAATGGAAGAAGAAATGAAGAAAAATCAGCTTTAAAATAGTTGTCAGATGTTGGTTGTCAGGAAAGTAAATCGGCAATATGCAGTAAGAAGTTTGCAAACAGCAGTTCTTTATTAAACTAAACTTCTAAACAATAATTAATCCTTAATAAATTACAATTAAATACTAAAATTATGTCTTTAGAAATAAATATAATGACCGAGTTAAAAGCAGCGATGATTGCAAAAAATGAGGCAGCACTTCGTGGTTTAAGAGCTATAAAAGCCGCTTTATTATTAGCAAAAACAGCTGAAGGGAAAGTAAGTGAAATAACCGAAGAAGATGAAATAAAAATTTTACAAAAATTAGCAAAACAACGCAAAGATTCATTGGAAATTTTTGTTGCACAAAACAGAGAAGACTTAGCACAAAAAGAACGAGATGAGTTGGAAGTAATTGTGAGGTTCTTACCTAAACAAATGACAGAAGAAGAATTGCGTGAAGCAATTCAACAAGTGATTGCAGAAGTAGGAGCTACATCGGGTGCAGATATGGGCAAGGTGATGGGATCTGCTTCTAAAAAATTAGCTGGTAAAACAGACGGCAAAGCAATTTCGGCAATGGCAAAACAATTATTAGGCTAATGATTTTTGATGCTGTCATATTAGTTTTGATTTGTATTTCTTTTTACCGAGGTTGGAAAAAAGGAATCTTGTGGGCTATATTTTCAATGGTTTCTGTAGTGATTGGCATTTTACTTTCATTGAAATTGTCGCATCAAGTAGCAGATTATTTGTTTAAACAAAATATTACAACCAGTCAATATACCTTACTGATTTCATTTATACTCATTTTTGTATTGGTGGTTTTTCTTTTTCGATTTGGAATTAAATTGATAGAAAAATTTTTGGATGCCGTATTTTTTGGTTGGATAAATAAAATATTGGGTGGTATTCTTTATTCATGCATGACCATTTTTATTGTCAGTACATTGGTTTGGTTATTTAATCAAGTTAATATTTTAGGACCGGAGTTGAAAAAAGATGCCAAAACATATACTTATATCGAACCGATTTCACCCAAAGTGATAAAGCTTGGTTCAGATTATCTGCCATTAATGAAAAATTTATTCCAACAAATTAAAGAACTAACAGAACGAGAAGCTAAATAAAAAATAGTAATACTATAAAATCCGAAACAACTCATTTCGGATTTTTTTTATGCGTGCTGTTATTTATATTTTAATGAAAGAGATATTTTTATGGTATTAGAAAACAGGAAGAATCCACTTAAAATTATTACAGCCTTATTTTTTTAAACTTTAAGCAGTAATAAAAAATATTTATATATAACCGACATCCGCTAGCATACAACTATATTTGCAATAGATTGAAAACAAAAGATATCATATCATTAGCAAAAAATGCCATTAAAAGCAATCGCTTACGGGCAAACTTAACGGTAGCAATTATTGCTATTGGCATCACTGCTTTAATTGGCATCGTAACTATCATTGAAGTACTAAAAGGTTCTATATACAATAATTTTACGAGCATGGGTGCCAACACATTTACCATTACATCACAAAGTATTTTATCCAAATCAAAAAAACACGGAGGCAAAAAACGCATCAATCAAAGCGAAACAGAAAGTAGAATTTCGTTGCAAGATGCAGACAATTTCATGCGTTATTTTCAATATCCAGCTGAAGTAAGTTTGAGTGTAGTGGCAAATAGCGGGGCTACGATTAAAAAAGGTACAAAAAAATCAAATCCAAATGTAATTGTGATGGGTTCCGATGAAAAGTATTTAAAAGTATCAGGTACTAACTTAGAAAGTGGTAGAAACTTTACTACAACAGAAACGGCTTCAGGGGTTAATTTTTGTATTTTAGGAAATGATATTGCTACTAAATATTTTAGCAATGTAGAGGACGCGATTAATAATTCAATTTCAATTGGAGATGAAAAATACAAAGTGCTTGGGGTAATGGAAAGCAAAGGTTCAAGCTTTGTAAACCGAACCGACAATATGGTTATTATTCCTATGCAAAATGCTCGTCAGCGATATGCGATTTCTACTAAATCAGCTGTTATTTCTGTTTGGGTAAATGACATTAAATATATGAATATGGCTGTTGATGAAGCAGAAGGAGCCATGCGAAAATCTAGAAAATTAAAAGTTAATGAAGAAAATACTTTTGCGATTAACAAAAATGATGAAATTGCGAACTCTTTAATCAGCAATCTTCGTTTTGTTACTTTGTCAGCTAGTTTAATTGGTTTTATTACGTTGCTAGGGGCAGCGATTGGTTTAATGAATATTATGCTAGTTTCAGTGGCCGAAAGAACCCGTGAAATAGGATTGTCAAAAGCAATAGGAGCTAACAGTGTAACTATTCGACTGCAGTTTTTAACGGAAGCAATTTACATCAGTTTAAAAGGTGGTTTTATTGGTATTACGATCGGTATTTTAATTGGTAATTTAATTTCATTGGTGTTAAAAACTGATTTTTTAATTCCTTGGTTATGGATATTTATCGGCTTCTCAATATGTTTAGTTGTAGGTTTGTTAGCAGGCATTTATCCTGCAATTAAAGCCAGTAAATTAAATCCTATTAATGCATTGCGCTATGAGTAACGCATAAAAAAAACCGACTAAATAGTCGGTTTTCAAATTCTAAAAAGTATGATTAGTTTTCTGAATTTGAGGGATCGTTGTTTTCAACTTCAAGTAATTCACCTTCTGCAGAAACCGCTAAATGAGCATTTTCTGGCATCGCTTCTTCAGCTAAAGTTGGAACGACAATTTCTTGATTTAATATTTCTGATAATTTAGGCAATTCATCTAAATTATTTAAACCTAAATAATCCATAAAGCTTTTTGATGTTGTGTAAAGCAATGGTTTGCCCACAGCATCTTCCATTCTGCCTGAAATTAAAATAAGTTCTTTTTCTAGTAATTTTTGTACAGAATAATCGGAGTTTACACCACGAATATGTTCTATGTCTGTTTTGGTAATTGGTTGTTTATAAGCAATAATAGCTAACGTTTCCATGGCTGCAGTGGATAATTTTTTAGTGTATTTTTCACCATTCAATTTTGCCAAGGTTGGGTAAAATTCTTTTTTACTTAAAAATTGATATCCACCACCGATTTGTTTTACTTCGAAAGGATAAAAATCTGCTGCATATTTTTCTACAATCGCATCAAGCGCATTGGGTAGTTTAGCTAAATCCAATTCATCTTCAGATTCTGTATCTTTTATTAATTGAGCAATATCAATTGCTGTTAATGGTTTATCGGATCCAAATATCAAAGCCTCACTTTGCAACATAATCTGTTCTATCGTCATTTTACTTTTTTTAGTATAGTAAAAGTAAAATAGTTTTAAAATAATGCAAGAAATAGTAATTCACATATGTGGGTAAGTATTTTTACCCTTATTGCCTATGAACGAAAATGAAAGTGATTTATTGAGCAATCCAAAATTCAGGATTCAGTTTGGAAGAACCTCCATTGATCCCTGCCTTCCATATTTCAAAATGAAAATTCGCGTTGCCTTCATCATTGACCATAACCGTTCCTATTTTTTGTTTAAGCCCAACCTTGCTTCCTTTAGAAACATTCACACTGCTTAGTTTCCCATAAACTGTATAATAGGAACCATGACTAACAATAACTGTATTTCCAGTTCCTGGTAATGATAAAATAGAAATGACTTCTCCTGGGTAAACACTTCTTGCCGAAGCCCCTCTGCTTGTTCTGATGTCTACGCCATAATTTTCTGAAACAATATTAAAAACAGGGTGTTTATTCTTGCCAAAATGCTCAACTACATATCCTTTTTCAACAGGCCAAGGCAAACGGCCTTTGTTGGCTTCTAGGGTATTTGTCAATTCTCGTTCAGAAGGCGTTAATGAATACTTGAAATCATCGCTGGCCAATGTTTTGGTAGATTTTGGTTTTACAGGTTCATCATATGCAAGTTCCAATTGCTTTTCTTTTTCTGAGCTTGCTAAAGTAGGGTTGTAGCGCGGGTTGTTGTATGGTTGTGTATTTGCGTTTCGCTGTTCTTGTATTTCTCGTTTCTTTTTATCTTCAGTCAATCGTCTTTGATATTCCTCCTGACGTTGTTTTTCTGCTAATAAATTTCGTTGTTTTTCCTCTTGTTGTTTCTTCTCCTTCGCTAATTTTTTTTCAAGCGCTTCTTGTTTTTCTTTCTCAATGGCAAGCTCTTTCTCTCGTTCAATACGCTTTGCCTCTTGCATTTTAGACGCTTTTCGCTCTTGTTCCTCACGTTCTTTTCGTTGTTGAGCTAATTTACGCTCTTGCTCTTCTCGTAGTTTACGCTCTTGCAGTAATTTTTGTTCTTGTTCTTCTCTTTTTTGTTTATCAGCCAATGCTTGACGCTCTTTTTCTTCGGCTTGTTTTTTTGCTAAAGCCAATCTTTTATTTTCTTCTTCTTGCTTTCTTTTTTGCGCTAAGGATTCTTCTTCTAATTTTTTATTTAATTCCGCTTTTTTTAATGCCAATTCTTTTTGTCTGCGTTCTTTGTCTAAACGCATTTTTTCATCCATTGCTCTTTTTTGTGCAATTTCAATTTCTCTTCTAATAACCGCAGCAATTGCATTATTTAAGTTCTCAGCTTCTTTTCTTTTTTTAATCAAGTCAAGAGTTAACTCTTTCTCTTTCCCTTTTATTTCTGATACTACTTTGTCTTTTTGAGCCGTTTCAATCTCTAATATTTTGCTCTGCATTTGTTGAGCTTGCAATACAAAATCTTTCTTCTGCTTTACATTATTGAGTACAGTTATTTTATTATTTAGTTGCTGGCTTGCAGAGGTAATTTTCATTGCTTGGTCTGCTCTGTATCCTCTGTATTGTTTCACATAATGCAAGCGTCTAATAGCATCGTTAAATGAATTGGAAGAAAATAAAAAAACAATTAAATCAGACGAAGTCCTATTTTTATAGGTATATCGAACCATTTCAGCGTATTGCTTTTTCAACGTATCTAATGCTGTTTTTAAATTAGTTACGTCTCTTGTGGCGATGCTTAAATTGTTGTCAATTATTGAAATTTCACTGTTTATGTTCCCAATTAATTTTTGTCGAGCTGATAATTTACTTTGTAAGGTCAACAACTCATCCACACTCGCTTTTTTATTTTTTTGTAGAGAAGCCAATTCGTTTTGTGTTCGTTTTATTTCTTCAATTATAGACATTCGTTGACTTTCTAATTGTTCTCTCGAAAGTCCTTTTACTTTTGAATTACGAACAGGTTTTTTTACA
>CANHJA010000024.1 GCA_947460795.1 Bacteroidota bacterium
ATTTGAACCTTCCACAGTGGATGGCAATCCTAGTGCAGTTAATGAAGAAATAGAAATTCTGTAAATGCTGTCTTTTGCAACTTTAAATTTAAAATACGTTTGATTGTAATTAATCCATTCATTGCCAAAAGTCTGCGCAATTGAATGAAAATTTGATAAACAAACAATCAGAATAGCAAATAATATTATTTTCTTTTTCATAAATTATTTTTACTGATTTGAATTTTTAACTTTTCTATTGGATTTGTTTGCTCGGTAGTCAATGTCGGTATTGGGAGTTACATAATTAGCACCTTTTTTATTGATATTTAATTTCAAAGAGATAAAATGACTGTAAATAGGATTATTTTCTACATTTAAACTCGAAAAAGCATAATCAATTGCTATTTGATTAATTTTTATACCCACCCCAAAAGTAGGCTGAAACATGGTTCTTTTTTGCGTATTGGTAGTGTCTTCATCTTTTAAAACTCGTTGAAATCCACCGATTCCACTTCGTATGAAAAATAAATTATTATAGCCAAATTCTAAACCCATTTTAGGATCAATGCTGAATGGATTAATATTTACCATATTCCCATATCGTTTGCCATCTGTTGTGATATCTAAATTTGCTTCTGCTAATAAATAGGCTTTTTTAGATGAATCTCTAAATTGAATTGGGAAATATCTACCTGCACCTAAAACTACTCTCGGAGTGTTTACTTCTGTACTTTTTGAAACGATTTCATTTCCTGTTTGAGCTAATATTTGTTTTTCTTTATCTGTAAAACTAAAATTCCAAATGGTGTAAGTAGTGGTAATGTCTTTTGCATTAATCCCCAATTTCCATTTTTTTAATCTTGCTTGAAATCCAAAATCGATGCCTGCTCCCCATGCATTAGCAAGTTCGCCCACGTTTCGATGTATAATTTTTAAATTTCCTCCAATATTCATCTGCACATCATCTCTTCCTTCAAACCGCTTATATTTTAATTTTTGGGCATAGGTAATTACCCCTGCATAATCAGCTGAGGAAATTGATTTTATTCTAGAATAATCAACTGTGCCATCTGGTTGAATAATATTTAAAGTATTTGGAATGTCATCTACAGCCAATCGAACCAGAGATAATCCAATGACTCCTTTTTTATTTTTCATAGGAAATGCAGTGCCTAAATAATCATATTTAGAAATTCCTCCAAAATATTCTGAGTGCATTAAACCTATTTGAAAATCACTGTTAATCCCAATTAATCCTGCTGGATTCCAAAAAGTGGACGTTACATCATTTACAGTAGCTGCTTGTGCTCCCGACATGCCTAAGCCTCTTGCACCTACTCCAATGTTTAAAAATTCATTAGCATACTTTCTAGTTTGGGCATTTATATTTATCAGTGCAAAAAAACAAGCTGTAAATAATACTATTTTTTTAAACATATATTAATTTCTAGTTTGAAAACAATAAACGGCAAGTAATTGTATTTATTGTAATAGGCGTTATTTATTTTATTTAAATCTCTATCAAAAATAGGACAAAAAGCACTATCATATTATTTTTTTTGTACAATAATTGTTATTATTTATCATATTTGCAACATGAAGAATTTAATTGAAGAATTACAATGGAGAGGACTAGTACAAGATATTATTCCTGAAACAGAACAATTATTGATGAAAGAAAAAGTTTCAGGATATATTGGTTTTGATCCTACTTCAGACTCATTGCATATTGGTAGCCTTGTACCAATCATATTATTAATGCACTTACAAAAAGCAGGCCACAAGCCCTACGCATTAATAGGCGGTGCTACAGGCATGGTGGGAGATCCATCTGGAAAGTCGGCAGAACGCAACATGCTTTCTAAAGAACAAATAAACTTGAATGTGCAAGGTGTAAAAAAACAATTGTCAAAGTTTTTAGATTTTGACAACAAAGCAGAAAACGCAGCTGTGTTAGTTAACAATATAGATTGGTTTACAGATTTCACTTTTTTAGATTTCATTCGAGATGTAGGGAAATATATTACTGTAAATTATATGATGAGTAAAGACTCTGTGAAAAAAAGATTGGAAACAGGCATGTCATTTACTGAATTTACATATCAATTGGTTCAGGGATATGATTTCTTTCATTTATACCAAACCTATGGAATTAAATTGCAAATGGGAGGTTCTGATCAATGGGGAAATATTGTTACAGGCACAGAATTGATTCGAAAAAAGATACAAGGCGAAGCATTTGCATTTACAGCCCCATTAATTAAAAAAGCAGATGGTGGGAAGTTTGGAAAAACAGAATCTGGAAATGTATGGTTAGATGCCTCTAAAACATCTCCTTACAGTTTTTATCAATTTTGGTTGAATACAACAGATGAAGATGCAGAAAAATATATTAAAATATTTACTTTCCTAGCAAAAGATGAAATAGATGAAATTATAGCAAGTCACTCTGAAGCGCTTCATTTAAGGACCTTACAAAAAAGATTGGCCAAGGAATTAACTTGTATGGTTCATTCTGAAAAAGATTACGAGTTTGCAGTAGAAGCCTCTAAAATACTATTTGGTGACGATACTTCTGAAGCATTAAAATCTTTAAATGAAAATGAACTATTAGACATTATGGATGGGGTTCCACGATTTGAATTTGCTAAAAATGAATTCGAGAATGGAATTTTATTGGTTGATTTATTAACAAATACAAGCATTTTACCTTCTAAAAGTGAAGCTAAAAAAATGATTCAAAGCAATGCAATTAGTTTAAATAAAATTAAAAACGGAGACATCAATGCGCTTATTAACTCCTCTTTTTTGCTAAACAATAAATACTTATTAATACAGAAAGGAAAGAAAAATTATTATCTAGTGATTGCTGTTTAAGAATTTATCAAATTCTATCATTTAGAAATAATTATAAAATTCACAGTTTATATCAATGGTCAAAATTGGACTTCTTTCAGACACACATTCCTTTTTAGCACCCCAAGTTTTTGAGCATTTTAAGGATGTTGATGAGATATGGCATGCAGGAGATATTGGTAATATAGAGG
Source organism: Bacteroidota bacterium (assembly GCA_947460795.1). GTDB lineage: Bacteria > Bacteroidota > Bacteroidia > Chitinophagales > Chitinophagaceae > OLB11. Next base: position 3,030 of record CANHJA010000024.1, read on the forward strand.
TAGCGGACGCATTAGAAAAATTCAAACCATTGAGAGCCGTTTTTGGCAATATTGATGGCGCAGAACTTCGCATTCGATATCCTGAACATTTATTTTTCACCATAGAAAATGTATCTGTTTTTATAACTCACATTGGAGGATATCCTCCTAAATACAATGCAATTTCTAAACCTTTAATTGCAAAGCATAAACCACATGTTTTCATTTCTGGCCATTCACATATTTTAAAAATAATGCCAGATCCAACGTTCAATTTATTGCACATAAACCCAGGTGCTGCTGGAAAACAAGGATGGCAAAAAATAAATACCTTAGTTAAATTTACTGTTGACAATGACAGATTAAAGGATTTAAGCATCGTTGAATTTAAAAAATAATTGAAATTAAAAATAGCAACTTCTTGTCATCCTCTTTTCAAATTAATAATTCATATTTTATTCTAAAAAAAGTATTTTTGCCAACATGATGGACACTCCAATTTGGTTAGAAAGAACAGAATTATTAATAGGAAAAGAAAGCATTGATCTATTAAAAAACCTAAATGTTTTAATTGTAGGATTGGGAGGCGTAGGAAGTTTTGCAGCCGAATTTTTAGCCCGTGCTGGTGTTGGCAAAATGACTATTGTAGATGGGGATATCATTGATATCACAAATATTAACAGACAATTACCTGCATTGCATTCTACTGTTAAAATAAGTAAAGCTGAATTAATGCAAAAAAGAATTTTAGACATTAATCCAACCATTGAATTAAGAACGATTAATCAATTTTTAAACCCAGAGGACACCATTGAACTCGTTCACTCGGAAGATTATCAGTATGTTTTAGATTGTATTGACTCCATTACTCCTAAATTAAATTTAATAAAAACGGCTAAAGAAAAAGAAGGATGTAAAATAATTTCCAGTATGGGTGCCGGTGGAAAAATGGACTCAATGAAAATTAAATACGCTGATATTTCTAAAACACATATGTGTCCTTTTGCATATTACTTACGAAAAAGATTAAGAAAAGAAGGCGTTTTTGGGGGAGTAATGACAGTATTTTCAGAAGAAAAACCGAATGAAGAATCTATTAAGCAAACAGACGGCACAAATTATAAACGTTCATTTTATGGCACTATATCATATATACCCGCATTATTTGGATTAAATATGGCTTCATGGGTAATTAGAGATGCGAATGGAACATTTGAATATGACAAACTCTGTATCCCTAAAAAAGAGAAAAAATAATCCCTGATAAAAAAAATCCCTGAAGTAAACTTCAGGGATTTTTTTATTTATTTAAATTGAGAATTATCTTATCAATGTAACGTTTCCTTGTTTATTGAATCTTTTACCTGTTGGAGTAACAGCCTCAACTACATAAATGTATGAACCCATTGGTTGAGGTTTATTTTTATATTGACCATTCCAACCTTTATTAATGTCTGTTGTTGAGAATACCATCTCACCCCATCTATTAAATATTTTGAATGTATTTAAAGTTGCTTGGCCTTTTAAAATTATTCTGTATTCATCATTGATACTTGTACCCGATCCTGGAGAAAAAGCATTCGCCATTTCAATGTATGATTCTGGACTCACAATAATATCGATTGAATCATTTACAACACAACCTTCTTCAGTAATACCAGTTACATAGTATCGAGTTGTTACTGCAGGTTGAGCAACTGGATCTTTGATATTTGTCGCACTTAAACCAAATGGAGGAGTAAATGTAAAATAACTACAATTTCCATTGGCATAAAGTTGTGCCGATTGTCCTGGATAAATTGTTTGACTAGGACCCAAATTAATGACTGCACTTGGATTAATCACTACAGTTGCTTGAAGTGTGTCTTTACAACCTTTATTATCAGTACCATATACATAAAATGTAGTAGTCGTTGACGGACTAACTGTAACCGTTGATGCGGTACTGTCTGAAACTAAATAAGCAGGTGACCAAAGGTAATTTAATGCACCTCCAGCTGTTAACGTAGTAGGTGTGTTTGGACATAAATTTCGATCTCCATTCAAATTCATAAAATTAACAGACAATAAATTAATAGCCATTGACTCACTTCCTTTACAACCTAAAGGAGTTGTTGCAGTTAATGTAAATACGGTTGAATTTAATCCATCAAAAATTGGATTTAAAACTGTACCATCATTTAAATCTGATGCTGGTGTCCATTGATATGAATAAGTTCCATTTGCAGGCAATACAGATCCTAATAAATGAACTGTATCTCCACTACAAATTTCTCTGTCTAAACCAGCATTTACGATTGGAATAGGTTCTACATTTACTACTATTGACTGACTAGAATCAGGGCAACCTGGATAAGATGCCTTAACAGTATAAGGGTATAAACCATATGGAGTTGGAGTAATTGTAGGAGTTAATATGTTGGGGTTAGATACAAAAGTAGTTGGAGTCCAATTAAATGTATATTTAGGATTACCACCAGTAGATGCTATTTGTACAGCATCCCCTTCACAAACAGTGCTTATAGGATTTAAAATATTAAAGCCTCCCAATAAGTCAATGGTTATTGTTTTAACAGAAGGACAAGCAATGATTCCCTGAGCAGAAACAGTTACTGTGTATGTTGTGTTTCCTGCCATTTGATTACCAAAAACAGTTGGATTCGCAACGGATGAGCTAGACAAACCAGTGGTAGGAACCCAGCTGTAATTGTATAATTGCGTATTGGGCAAAGCGTTTACACCAATTTGAAGAGAAGAGTTTACACAAGTAGTGGTATCAGGAGTTATAGTTACCGTTGGACCTTGGATAATACCAACTACTATTGTATCTTGATAACCGCAAACGGTGTCCGTAACAACATAAGAAGTAGTTACTAATGGACTCACATTCACTGTATCACACTTACCTGTCAAACAATTTAATGTACTCATATTAGAACCACCAGGTAAAACATTCCATGAAAATCCTGAATTGCCATTAGCCCATAGTTTTATTGTTTGACCAGCACAAATCGTGGTATCATTGGATGCTTTAATTGGTTTATGAACAAACAAGGTTATGTTTTGAATGGCAGGTGTAGATAAACAATTTAATGAATCTTTTACATTTACAAATAGTGTATGCCAACCTGTATCAGAAATAGTTGGTTGCCAAGTCATACAAACATGCAGAATGCTATCAAAAAGGTTTGAGTAAGTTATGGTAGAACCTGGAAAAGCAGACGCTGCATTGTCGAACATATGTTTTACATATACACCAGATACCGCAGATTTTATGTCAAAACAAAAATCTAAATTATTGCCAGGGCATGTTTTTACAGTATCTAAAACAGCTGTTCCATTTAAAATATTTACTGAATCCAATACGGTTGTAACAGGCATTTGGGTACAGTTATCTACCACTACCTGCATGTCTCTCATGATAGAACCTAGCAATATTCCATTTCGATATTCTGAACATTTAATAGATATTACAAACTTCCCGATTACATTTGGAGTCAAGGAAAAATTTCCAGTAGCAGGATCTAGATTAAAGGTATTGTTACAATCCATTGGTTGACCAGCAACACTGTTTAAATTGTACCCAGCTGCTAAAATTGATGTTGGAGCTGTTGCTACACAACCTCCGCCATCTCTTGGATTTATTAATTCAAAATACAATGAATCTCCATCAGGATCTGCAGCACCTCCGTTATGGAAATAAGGTGAATTAACACACATATATGGAATCGGTAATGAAGAAGATGAATTCGAATTTAAAAAATAAGGAGAACTATTGTCTTGTGCTAATGGTGCATTTAAATTGTCAAAACGAGTTTCAACATATATATCATAGCCAGAAGATGCATTAGGGCCTAAGTTTAGAACATTATTATTACGACAACATAAATTTATCCAAAAACGCCAATCATTGCATTGAACTGGCAATGAAATCGTAGCACTGTACCACCATTGTTCATATCCAGGAATGGCACTTGATAATACTTCACATTGTGTAATGGTACTATCACATCCATTTGACAAGGTTGTACCGTTTTGAACTGGCGGTGTAGTAGGAATTAAACCCACCATTTTAGGCATTACAATTTGTTGTATTGTCCCGGTGCACGGACTGGTGTAGCATAAAGTAAAAGAAGGAGGCTCTGCAGAGGCTGCAGTCCCATTATTTGCACAGTTTCTATAAAATTTAAAATAAAAAGTGTAGCTATTCGTTGTTCCTGGCACTTTTTTATAAATTAACTCTCCACCTGCAGTATGCGAAGCAAATAATTGATTACTAAAAGTAAACATACTGATGAATAAAACAAGTGTCGATAATATTTTTCTCATATCTTTTATATTAAATAGGGCTTAAAAATAGTATATTTTTTTTAATTTTTTAACAACTAATATCGAAAAAACACCTCAGTGGCACCATAGCCATATTTGTTATTGTACTCATTGACGTATTTATGTACCCATTTGGTTTGGTTTAATCGTAAATGAATTTCTGTTTTTAACGATCCTCTACCAATTCCATGGATGAATACGATTGATTTCTGATGCGTTGCAATAGCCAATTCTAACGCATTTTGAAACTCTTTCATTTGAATATCAAGCATCTCTGAAGGAGATAAATATTTATAATTCATATATAACTTTTCAATATGTAAATCAACTTCATATTTAGATTTAGACAATGCATCTTTAAAAGTAAAATGATTTTTTTCATTGTTTTCGATTTCTTTAGGCATCAATTGACTAACAATAACCTCTTTTTTAGGTTTAGGTATTATTTTTTCAAAAAGCAGAACATGAAAAAATGCTTTGTTATCAAATTTAATTTGATCTATATACTCAAATAACTTTTTGGGCTTTAGTGTAATCGTATTTTCAATATCTAATTGATTATTAAATGTATCAATGAATCTGAATTTAAAATGAGGAGTGGAAGCGATATCTTCAAACTTCAAATCGTGGATGTAAAAATCTTGGTTTGGAAAAACTTTAGTTTCTAGAGAAAATAAATTTTCACTTTTCAACAAGCAATCATAAAAAGCGATGTATTCATTTTCTGTCTCATTGTAAAAATAAATTTTCACTTTATCTATTCGTTCTTCCATTCCATCTACCACATAAATTGGAAAAAAAACCAAATAAACCCCAACTGGTAATTGCCTTTGTCGTTTGTAGTTTTTCTCTGAAAATATTTGATCGATGTGATTTGTCGCTTTCTTTTGTTTTTTATTTTTATCTAAAAACCAACGTAAATACGGATGTTCTAAATCGGATAAATAGACGTGATAGGAAGACCCTTCTTCTGTCTTAACCTTTGCCATATCATTGCTGATAAACTCAATTATTTTACCTTCTTCATCATTGCTTTTAATATATACAGGATCTCCAATTGAAAATTTCATCTAAAAATGATTTACGTTTGCAACAAAAGTAAGAACTTATGGCCGGAAAATGGCGATGGAATGCAGCCCAATTTGCTGAACGAAAATGGTGGCAAAATTATTTAAAAACCAAGGAGGTCTCCGAATATCTTAGCTGGAAAAAAAAATATTGGGAAAATCTGTTACAAAAATGCAATCCGTATTTTTCGATAAATGAAAATGACACCATTCTAGATGCAGGTTGTGGTCCTGCAGGCATGTTTATGCTGTTTGGTAATAATAAAACCACTGCTTTCGATCCTTTGATAGATTCTTATGAAAAAGATTTGCCACATTTCAAAAAAAACAACTACCCTTCTGTAACATTTATAAACAGTGGATTAGAAGACATCTCTATCAATGAAAAATTTGATAAAATATTTTGTATGAATGCCATCAATCATGTTCAAGATATAGAATTATGTTATGACAACTTGATACAGCTAGCTAAACCTGACGCTTTTGTTATAGTCACCATTGATGCACATAATTACTCTTTTTTCAAAAAAATATTTCGTTTACTCCCAGGCGATATTTTACATCCTCATCAGTACGATTTAAATGAATATGAAAAATTTTTAACTTCAAGAAATTGTGATTTAATAAAATCAATTCATTTAAAACAGGAATTCTTTTTTGACCATTACATGTTGATCGCACAAAAAAAATAAAATTCTCTTTTTATTAACAGAATAAAACACTTGTTTCTTTACTTTTGAAAAAGCAATTTTATTTTATGAGGAAATACTTTTTAACTGTACTTATTTTACTTTCAGGATTAAACCTGTTTGCTCAAGCCGAAGACGGTGAAGAAGTAGAAGACAATCGAAGAGCAAATTATTTCGAAACCTATATTGAAATCACAAAACCCATAGACAGCATTGTAGTTTTTAAATCTAAACGTGAACTAATTTGTTTTAATCAAAAAAACAAATTGAAAAAATACATCATTTCATTAGGCCTTGAGCCTTTGGGTAAAAAACATTTTGAAGGCGATTTTAAAACCCCAGAAGGTCTCTATTTTATCAATAATAGAGACACCATAAGCAGCTACCACACCAATTTAGCCATTTCTTATCCTTCTGTGGAAGATTCTACGTTTGCTGCATTGCAAAACAAAAGTGCCGGAGGGGATATTAAAATACATGGTTTCCCAAATAAACATTTAAAAAATCAAGAAAAGAATTTTTTAAATACCGATTGGACCTTGGGTTGCATTGCTGTTTCTGACATGGAAATAGATGAACTTTACAAATGGGTTATTGAAAATTGCCCCATTTTAATATTGCCTTAACTGCATAAATTACAGGCTTCAAGAACACAGCCAAATTGCGTCGTACATTGAAGAAATCGATACTTCATGATGCAAATAATATTATTATTTACTGATTTCAAAAATCTCCTTATAAAAGAAATTTAGTACTTTCGCCGATATTATCATTTTATGTCATACATACCACAAAATAAAATTAGAATAGTAACTGCTGCTTCACTTTTTGACGGGCACGATGCCAGTATAAATGTAATGCGCAGAGTGATGCAAGCAAGTGGCGTTGAGGTCATTCATTTAGGACATGATCGCAGTGTGCAAGAGGTTGTAGATACTGCTATTCAGGAAGATGCAAATGCAATCGCAATGACCTCTTACCAAGGCGGACATGTAGAATACTTAAAATATATGTACGACCTTTTGAAAGAAAAAGGCAGCAGTCACATCAAAATATTTGCTGGTGGTGGTGGTGTAATATTGCCAGAAGAAATTAAAGAATTAGAAGCGCATGGTATTATTAAAGTCTATAGTCCGGATGATGGACGAGCTATGGGTTTGCAAGGTATGATTGATGATTTGATTCAAAAAAGTGATTTCCCAACTGGTGCTCATTTAAATGGCGAAGTTAACCATTTAAAAGAAGGCGATTTTAAAAGCATCGCTCGTTGCATCAGTGCCGCCGAAAATTTTGGCGATGCACCTGAAACACAAGCCATGTTAAAAAAAGTACGTGAAAATATTTCTGCAAAAGAAATTCCTACACCTGTACTCGGAATTACGGGAACAGGAGGTGCAGGTAAATCTTCATTGGTTGATGAATTGGTTCGTCGTTATGTAAATGATTTTCCTAACAAAACAATTGGAATTATCTCTGTAGATCCTTCAAAACGAAAAACTGGCGGTGCATTGTTGGGCGATCGAATAAGAATGAATGCCATCAAAAACGAACGAGTTTATATGCGTTCGATGGCAACTCGACAAAGTAATTTAGCATTGAGTAAACATGTGCAAGATGCTGTTGATATTTTGAAAGCCAGTGGTTTTGATTTAATCATTTTAGAAACTTCCGGTATTGGCCAAAGCGATACTGAAATTACAGAACACAGCGATGTTTGTTTATATGTAATGACACCTGAATATGGTGCTGCAACACAATTGGAAAAAATTGACATGTTGGACTTTGCCGATATTATTGCAATCAATAAATTTGACAAACGAGGCAGCATGGATGCCTTGCGTGATGTAAAAAAACAATTCCAACGCAACCATAAATTATTTGAACAAGATGCGGATACCATGCCTGTTTATGGTAGTATCGCTTCACAATTCAACGATCCTGGTGCCAATAGTTTATATAAAGCCTTGATGCAAAAAATCGTTGAGAAAACAGGAAACAAATCACTCGAAACACAATTCATTGCGCATGATGAAATGAGTGAAAAAATATTTATCATCCCTCCTGCAAGAACTCGTTATTTAAGCGAGATTACTGAAAACAATCGAGGATATGATAAATGGGCAAAAGCTCAAAGTAATATTGCACAACAATTATTTGGAATTTACAAAACCATTGATACACTTCAATCTCAAAAAATAGCGGATGGAGACAGATTGATAAAAGAATTGCAAGAAGTAGAAGCTAAATTATTATTGGAATTTGATCCGAAAAACAAAGTGCTTCTTGACAAATGGAAAGAAACCAAAGCAAATTACCAAAATGAATATTTTGTTTTTAAAGTTCGAGATAAAGAAATAAAAATAAAAACACATTCTGAAAGTTTATCACATTCACAAATACCTAAAGTAGCAGTTCCTAAATTTGAAGCTTGGGGTGAAATTTTACAATGGGCTTTACAAGAAAACTTCCCGGGTTCTTTCCCATACACGGCAGGCATTTATCCTTTTAAAAGAGAAGGCGAAGACCCTACCCGTATGTTTGCGGGAGAAGGCGCACCAGAACGCACAAACAAACGTTTCCATTATGTAAGTAAAGGATTGCCAGCAGCTCGATTGAGCACTGCATTTGACAGTGTTACATTATATGGAAATGATCCGCATCACCGCCCTGACATTTATGGTAAAGTAGGAAATAGTGGTGTGAGTGTTTGCTGCTTAGACGATGCTAAAAAATTATATTCTGGTTTTAATTTAGCAGATCCAAAAACATCAGTGAGTATGACCATTAATGGGCCTGCTTCGATCATGGCTGCTTTTTTCATGAATGCAGCAATTGATCAGCAATGCGAAATTTACATTAAAGAAAACAATTTAGAAGCTGAAGTTGAAGCTAAAATACAAGCTATTTACAAAGGACGTGAAAATCTTCGTCCAACATATTTTGACAATTCTTCACCAGAAAATGGCAACGTATTACCAGAAGGAAATACAGGTTTAGGGTTACTATTATTGGGTGTTCGAGGCGATGATGTATTGCCACAAGATGTTTATTTAAAAATAAAAGCAGATACTTTAAAACAAGTTAGAGGTACTGTTCAAGCAGATATTTTAAAGGAAGATCAAGCACAAAACACGTGCATTTTTTCAACCGAATTTTCGTTGCGTTTAATGGGGGATGTGCAACAATATTTCATTAATGAAGGTGTACGAAATTTTTACAGTGTGAGTATCAGTGGTTATCACATTGCTGAAGCGGGTGCAAATCCTATTTCACAATTAGCATTTACGTTAAGCAATGGATTTACTTTTGTAGAATATTATTTAAGTCGCGGGATGCACATTGATGATTTTGCGCCAAACTTATCTTTCTTTTTCAGCAATGGAATTGATCCTGAATATTCTGTCATAGGTCGTGTAGCTCGACGCATTTGGGCTAAAGCGATGAAATTAAAATATGGAGGAAATGAGCGTAGCCAAATGTTGAAATACCACATTCAAACATCTGGTAGAAGCTTGCATGCGCAAGAAATTGATTTCAATGATATTCGTACAACCCTACAAGCATTGTATGCAATTTATGACAACTGCAATTCGTTACACACAAATGCATACGATGAAGCTATTACAACTCCAACAGAAGAAAGTGTGCGTCGTGCGATGGCCATTCAATTAATTATAAATCGTGAATTAGGTTTAGCCAAAAATGAAAATCCACTGCAAGGAAGTTTCATTATTGAAGAATTGACAGACTTAGTAGAAGAAATGGTATTGCAAGAGTTTGATAAAATTAGCGAACGAGGCGGTGTTTTAGGTGCAATGGAAACCATGTATCAACGAAGTAAAATACAAGAAGAAAGTTTGTATTACGAAACCTTGAAACACACGGGTGAATTCCCTATCATTGGTGTAAACACATTCTTAAGTAGCAAAGGAAGTCCGACGGTTTTACCTCAAGAAGTTATTCGTTCTACTACCGAAGAAAAAGAAGCACAAATACAAACTGTGCAAAATCTTTGGGAACGAAGTGGTGTGAAAGGCGAAGAGCAAATTAAAAACTTACAAAGTTTAGCTATCAAAAATGAAAACATTTTTGAAGGTTTAATGGAAGCTGTGAAATATTGTTCTCTAGGTCAAATTACCAAAGGGTTGTTTGAAGTGGGCGGACAGTATAGAAGAAGTATGTAAGAAGTTTATTATTAAGTATTGACTAGATCAATACTTAATAATAATTATATAAAAATCTCAATATTATTATTAGTAAAAGGTTTTTTCAAAAGTATTTATAACAAAATGCCTTTGAGGAATAACATAGCAAAGGAGAAATAAATCATTAATCCTGTTACGTCAACAAGTGTAGCAACAAAGGGTGTTGAGGATGCTGCTGGATCTAAACCTAAACGTTTTAAAAGTAAAGGAAGCATAGAGCCCATAAGGGTTCCCCATAAAACAACACCAATCAATGAGCAACCTACTACCGTGGCAATGGGTAAATAATTTGCATTGAAATCAGGAGAAACAAAATGCCAAATCGTTAAAACACAAAAACTAAAAAAACTTAGGGTGCAACCTAAAAAGATTCCAGAAAATATTTCTCTGCGCATGATTGTCCACCAATCTTTTATTGAAATTTCTCCTAAAGCCATGGCTTGAATAATAAGTGTGGCTGCTTGTGAACCACTGTTTCCACCACTCGAAATAATTAATGGAATAAAAGTGGCCAACATAACTACTTGTGCAATTTGAGCTTCAAAACTCGACATGGCATAAATAGTAAGCAATTCTCCAAAGAATAAAACGATTAACCACACCACCCTTTTTTTATACAAATCGAATAATGATATTTCTAAATAAGGCTCTTCTAATGCCTCTGTACCTCCCATTTTTTGCATGTCTTCACTGAACTCCTCTTCCGCAACCCAAAGCACATCATCGATGGTTACAATACCTAACAACACATTTTTATCATCCACTACCGGCAAGGCAACTCGATTATTCATTTGAAAAATACTCATTGTATCTTTTTGATCATCATTTACATGCAATGAAATATACCTACCATCAATTAAATCAGAAACTTTTGTTGTTTTTGGATCCACTAAAAGAAAATCACGAATACGAACGTCATCAATTAAAATCCCATTGGCATCGGTAACATAAATAACATCTATCGTTTCTGAACTTTTACCGTAATCTCGAATATACGTTAAAACCTGCTCTACCGACCAATCTGGCTCTACGTCAATATAATCGGGAGTCATTAAACGCCCCACACTTTCTTCGGGGTAACCCAACAATGAAAGCGTTACTTTTCTTTCCTCTGGATTCAGATTTTTAATAATGTCTTTTACAATATGACTTGGCAACTCACTCAATAAAGATGTTCTATCATCGGGAGGCAATTCATTTAATATTTGAACGAGTTGATTAGGCGGTAATTTTTCTAGAAGTTCTTCTTGAATATTAATGTCTAAAATTCTAAAAACAGCTACTGCTCTTTGAAAATCCAATTGCTTAAAGAACAATAGCATTTTCTTCGGATACTCGTTGATTAACTCAGCAACATCCGAAATATTGAGTTCATTAATGAAATCACGCAATTCTTCATGCGCTTCTAATTCGATTAATTTATCTACTCGTTCAATAAATGCATCTAATTCCTCTGTCATATAACTTTACAAAAGTAGTTTACTATTGCTTTTATAACAAGAAAGAAAGATTAATATTTTTTCCTACAAGTTCCCGTCTCTCCGAACTGCTTGTTTTGGTTGGTGAGACAACAGCCGATAATTGAAAATATTCGATTTTGTTTTATCTTCCGATTTCAATGAAGCGATTATTTTTACTAGTTATCTTATTTTTTACTGCTTTGTGTAATGCAGTTGCGCAAAATGCAGTTGCTCCTGATAGCATTATCTATAAACGGTTAGAGTGCTTTCAACCTGATATAAAATTACCTGTTTTTTATTATGATAAAGGTAAAAATACAAAAACAGTTACCGATACTTTCTGGATTTGGAATACTACTAAAAACGACATTGCCGTTTATTTAAACCCATATTATCACGAAAACTGGAGCATGACTAGCGTAGTAGAAGCCAATAGCAAAGCACCCTTGGTGTACTCCAAAGTATTTGAAAATTTTGAAGGCTATTATTTTCCTATTAATCAAATGGCAAAAATAGAATATGGCAATGAACATTTAACAGTCGCATTATACACTCAACTCGTAAATAAAAATGCGACTATGCGCAAAATGCCCGATGGCAGTTTGCAATTCACCATTCCCTTGGACAGTGTAAAACACAATTATTTATATACATTCCCCAATGGCATAATGAAAGAAGCTGGCTGCAAACTAAATGCTGATAGCAGTAAAATTGGAGGAATAACCTTTAAAGCAAGATTTGGCGATGGCTATGATGTAGCCTATCATGGTAAAGAATTCTGCTTTGAAATAATGAATGCAAATATCAAAGATTGCAAAGTGTATTATCGAAGTTTGAAGGATGGAAAATACTATCCAATTTATGTAACTAAAAATAAATTCAATTACTTATTTCCTGAAAATGCCTATGAAATAAAAATAGTAAAAGATAGTAGCAGTATTACTTACCCTTTGGTAAATGGTGAAAATATTAAACCTTTTCAATTATACCTTCTTCAACCTAACGAACCTTATATGATCATAGATCACATAAAGCGACCTGTAGATTACAAACACCATCAATATGCTGTATTTTACAATGCATTGCCTAGTCAAGAAATTAGCAGAACAACTGTAAGAGATTATCAAAAAGATTACCCCGATTTAAAAATTTACAACATCCATTACAAAACCGTTTTTGATTTAGAAAATTTAAATGAAACTAGCCGCGCAACTATTTTACAAGATTTGCAAAAAGACAGC
>CANHJA010000025.1 GCA_947460795.1 Bacteroidota bacterium
CCTACTGTTGCAATTGTTTCTGCTTGTTCATCAGGGATAGAAATGTTGAATTCTTTTTCAAATTCCATGATTAATTCCACAGTGTCTAATGAATCTGCACCTAAGTCGTTGGTGAAACTTGCTTCATTTACTACTTCTGCTTCGTCAACACCTAATTTGTCAACGATGATTTTTTTAACACGAGCTGCTATTTCTGACATTTTAAAATAATTTAGACTGCAAAAATATACTTTTAAGCGAAATCATCAAGTTTTATTACAAAATTGTTAATAAAATGAATAAGTTTTTAGATAGAATATTTATGATATTAATGGTTTTGATGTCTAAATTTCCAGGGTGCTGTTGCATTATTTTGTCCCCAAAGTCCCTTTTTCATTGACTTTGCTCTTTTTTCTGCCTTCGCAAATACTGGTGACGAAGAATATTTTTTAAAATGCCAAGCAAAACCGTTTTCCACCATCTTTAAATTAATATTTTCTTTATTTATCCATATCGTACCAATAATTCGATGGTATTTATCCAATTTTGTAAATTTTACCTGAATCTGTTTATCATATAAGTTGATATAAAAATAAGACTCGAGATATATAGGTAATGTCATTTTAATATGTTTTGCAATTTTCTCATCGTTAAAATATAAAATTAGGATTGCCGAAATAAAATCTTTTTTCTATAAAAAATTCAAAGCTTACTTTTGCGCAACTTTTTAAAAAACATAAGCAATGGCAGAGAAAATAACAATGGGCACAAATGGCATATTAAATGTTCCAAATAATCCAATAATTCCATTTATTCAAGGAGATGGAATTGGTCCAGATATTTGGAGCGCTAGTGTTCGTGTTTTTAATGCTGCGATTGAAAAAGCATATAATGGCGAAAAGAAAATTGAATGGAAAGAGGTTGTTGCCGGTGAAAGAGCATTTAATGAAACAGGAAGTTGGATGCCAGAAGAAACAATGCAAGCCTTTAAAGATTATTTATTGTCTATAAAAGGCCCCTTAACAACCCCTGTTGGTGGAGGTATTAGAAGTTTGAATGTAGCACTTCGCCAAGAATTAGATTTGTATGTTTGTTTACGACCTGTACATTATTTTGAAGGAACTCCTTCCCCAATGCGTCATCCAGAAAAAGTAGAAATGGTTATTTTTAGAGAAAATACCGAGGATATTTATGCTGGTATTGAATTTATGACAGGAACCCCAGAAGCGAAAAAAATGTTGGATTTTTTGGTGAATGAAATGGGTGTGAAGAAAATTAGATTCCCAGAAACAACTTCATTTGGAGTAAAACCAGTAAGTAAAGATGGAACAGAACGTTTGGTTCGTGCTGCATTGTTATATACTATTGAAAATAAATTACCTTCATTGACAATTGTTCATAAAGGGAATATCATGAAGTTTACCGAAGGCGCTTTTAAAAATTGGGCTTATGAGTTGGCGGAAACAGAATTTGCAGACAAGGTGTATACTTGGAATCAATGGGAAAAAACCAAAAAAGAAAATGGGGAAGCAGTTGCTAACGAAGAAATGAAAACTGCTGTAGCGAATGGTAAAATTATTGTAAAGGATTGCATAGCGGATAATTTTTTACAACAAGCCATGCTTGCACCTCAAGATTATAGTGTGGTAGCGACTTTGAATTTAAATGGAGATTACATCAGTGATGCATTGGCAGCTCAAGTTGGAGGTATTGGAATTGCACCTGGTGCAAATATTAATTACAATACAGGACATGCGGTGTTTGAAGCAACACATGGAACTGCTCCTCGCTTTGCAAATACCAATACCATGAATCCATCTTCAGTTATATTAAGTGGTGTTATGATGCTTGAATATATGGGTTGGAAAGAGGCAGCTAATATTATTACCAATGCTGTTGGGAAAGCGATTCAAACAAAAAAAGTTACCGTAGATTTTTATAATTTAATGGAAGGTGCAACGTTATTAAATACCAGTGAATTTGCAGATGAAGTTATTGCAAATTTGTAAAAATTATATTTTAAAATTACCAGTAAAATGCTCCTTTTTTAGGGAGCATTTTTTTTGATTTATTTGATTCATCCAATATTGAATGTTCAAACATTGAAAAAAAAGTTACATAAAAAAGAAGAAGGAATTTTGATAAATGGATAAGGAAATTTTTTAAAATAATCCGTATTGAGATTCTCAAGAAACGCATAAAAAAAGCTCCGATATTTCGGAGCTTTTTTAGATAATTTTTGGGGACCTCGATGGGTCTCGAACCCACGACCCTCAGAACCACAAACTGATGCTCTAACCAACTGAGCTACGAAGTCCATCTTGAATTGAGGTGCAAATGTAGAATTAAATTTGTTTTATACCAAGATTTTTTTCATTAAGGAGTAAATAAATTCATCACATTTTGTGTTTGTAAGAAGTTTATTCGATTTAAGTCTAACGAAAAGCTCATTGTTTGCAGCGTTCTATTTTTAGAATAAGTCGTTTTTACATAATCTTTTAAATCTTTACTTAAAAATAAAGGAGCATATAAGATTAAAACATCTTTAAATAAATGCAACTCTGCACCTGCTTCATAAATTGCTTTGTTTCCACTGGGATTCAGTTTTCCTGCTTCGGAAAAGGTGCCAATATCTAAAAATAATTGAAGTTTAACCATCGATTTTATTGGCAAGTCGGTTCTCATATTTACGGTAGTCAACCAATTATTTGTTACTCCAATAGGGGAAGACAATAAATTTGTTTTTACTTTAAAACCGCCTTCACGCATGGAAACTTGATTGGATAAGATTCCTTTTTGTTCGTCTCGAGCTAAATAAACATCGTTGTAGGCATAATCATTGTTGGCAGTGAATGAGGTATTCAAATATTGGTTTTGTAATACAAACGGATTGGCATTATTTTTAAAATCAAAAAACTTACCAGCAAAACCTCGTACATAAAATGCTTTGTTTTTAACGTTGTAATTTATTTTAAGATGCGTAGTTAAGGTTAATTTTGCAAAAGAATTATTGCCTTCTGCTTTTATTGCATAATCAAATGGATTGAAGGTTCTTTCATTGCTGTGTTTATATTCTAGTAAAGCATAATGAGCAGTTTCAAAGTTGCTTAAATTAGATCTGTAAAGACTATCAGCTGGATTTAAAGTATAATTGAAATTTTGATTAGAAATATTAAAATATTGCAGCAAGAATGTTTTCGTAATTGGATTTCTTAATGTTGGTTTTTTAAATTCAAATAATATGGAAGGGGATATTTTTATGTGTCGTGCAAAAATATATTTTGATGCATTTAAATTGCTTCTTTTATGATGGTAAGTATTTCCTTGCAAGCCAATAATTACTTTTTGAAAAATATTTTTTGGATAAAAAGAATAACCAATTACACCACTTCCAACCAACGATTTGCTGCCAAAAGAATAAGTGGGAGCGAAAGCAAATTGAAACTGATTGTTTGGTATTTTTAAATTGTGAATCGCTAAACCAAGCATTGCTTTGTTATAATAATTATATCCATAAGCAGGAAGTAAAAACACTTTATTTTTGTCACTTACTCTAAACTCAGTTCCAAGTTGTGGTTTAAATTTGAATCGAGGAAATAGTTTATTTTTTTCATAAAAATTATTGGTGATGTTTATTTCAGGCAGTGAATAATTGCCGTCAATTTTATAGGCAGTTATTTTATCATTGTCTGTAAAAGAAACTGCATTTTGGTAAGGATATTCAATCCATTTAGTTTCAGCAATGCTGTCTTTTATCATAGCATTTATTGGAATCGGGCCTTTAAAATCTTTTTTGTTTGTAGCAGATATGACGTATTGATTTTTCTCCTTTTTTACCTTTATTTTATAATCTATTTTCTTGGTAGAATTTAGCCCATCTTCAAAAAACCAATCCAGTTTTTTACCTGCTACGGCTTCTATAACAGATCTAAAATCTTCGGGATAAGGATGCTTGTGTTTCCATGTTTCATAATATTTTTGCATGGCTTTATTAAAAATTTCTGTGCCTAAATAGTTTTCTAAATAAGCGAATAAAGCAGCGGTTTTATAATACACACAACCTCCATAATTAATACTTGTAAATTCTGCAGCGGGCGAGTTGATAATTTGATCTTCTTTTTGTTTAGCAGCTATTTGATATATGAAATTGCCGTTTAATTCTTTCGTTAATTTTTGAATTTTGCCTTCTTTTTCTTCAGCATTTAATTTATCAATAATATGATCTACTTTATTTTCATAAAAAGAATTCATGCCTTCATCCATCCAAGCATGATCGCGTTCATTGCTTCCTAAAATGCCCTGAAACCAATTGTGCCCAACTTCATGTACAATAACAGTTTGCAATTCAGCTTTATTATTTACATTTCCAATAACAGTTACCATGGGGTATTCCATTCCTCCGCCGGCTAATAATTTCCCATCCACAATGCTGGCATAATCATAAGGATAGTCCCCAACTAAATTTGAATAATAGGTAATGGTTTGAGCGATAATTTTAGAACTTCCTTCGTATTTCTTTTTATTTTTTGGTTTAAAATAGCTCGTGCATTGCACAATATGTCCATTGTTTAATGTAACCGATGTTTCCTCTATTCGATATTCTTTACTTGCAAACCAAGCAAAATCATGTACTTTATCTTGTGAAAAATGAAGTGTTTTATATTCTTTAGCACTCACCAAATTTCGGTTGCTTGTATCATTTTTTATCTGGGCTAAAAATTGTTTTTCACTTTCATTTTTTAACACCCCAGTAGCAGCAACTATATAGTTTTTGGGAACTGTAATATGGATATCAAATTGACCAAATTCGCTGTAAAATTCACCCTGATCTAAATAAGGCATTGGATGCCAACCTTTGCTGTCATACACGGCAGGTTTTGGATACCATTGGGAAATTTGATAATCTTGTTCATCGTGTCCTAAACGAGAAAATACTTCTGGAATCACTAATCTAAATGGAGTATTGATTTCAATTTGTTCATTGGGGAACAATGGATGATTTAATTCGACTAAAATGACATCTTCTAAATTATTAAAATTACTGATATTCACATTTTCATTATCCACTTTAAATTCTAATGAATCAATAAAACCACGCTGTTCTTCCTTGCTGTAATAAAATTTGGTATCCCGGTTTTCTACCTCATGTTCAGTGTATGTACTTTTGTCATTTTTGTAGGCATTGGCCCACAAATGAAATAAAATAAATCGCAAGGTGTCATTCGAATTATTTTTATAATGAATCGTTTCTTTCCCTCTTAAAATATGGTTTTCATCATCAAGAGCAACCTCTATTTTGTAATCAACATCTTGTTGAAAATATTTTTTTTGAGCATTGACATTAATAGATGCAATTATTAATATCAATAGAATAATTTGTTTCATGAATTTGTTTTTTATAAAAGCATATAAGTTAATAATCACTCACGGATAAATGATTATTTTCCTCTGCCTTGCAATATAACTATAATTGTATAAATCATGATTTTGAAATCTAAAACCAACGAGCAGTTTTTGATATATAATAAATCATATTTCATCCGTTCAATCATTTCGGATGTATTTTCGGCATAGCCAAATTTCACCATTCCCCAAGAGGAAAGTCCTGGCTTTACTTTATGTAAAAATCGATAATGAGGATTGGTTTCTGAGATGATATCAATAAAGTGTTTGCGTTCAGGTCTAGGGCCAACTAATGACATGTCGCCTTTTATAATATTGTAAAATTGGGGTAATTCATCTATCCGCCATTTGCGCATTATACGTCCCCATTTTGTAATTCTAGGGTCATTTTCGCTTGATAGGGCAGGGCCATTTTCTTCTGCATTTATTTTCATCGAGCGAAATTTATAAATCCAAAATGGTTTGCCATATAGTCCAATTCTACTTTGTTTATAAAAAATAGGACCTGCTGAAGATAATTTTACTTTAATGGCCGCAAACAAGTACAATGGGCTAAAAATTATTAACACTAAAAACGAAGAAATAATATCCAAGGCTCTTTTAATAACTCGTTGCCAATCGGGCATCAATTCAGGATAAATTTCAATTAATACTGCCGCAAAAACATTGCTCGTTTTAACTGACCCTGAAATGATATCATAAGAGTCAGGCGTTATTTTTATGATTACTTGACGGTGAGAAAGCTGTGCTAAAATTTGTTCTAATTTATTATGTTCAGAAGTGTCTACAGCAATGATAACTTCTTCAATTTGATGCTCGTCAATAATATTTTCTAATTCTTCAATACTGCCCAGTTTAGGTAAATGTTTACTCATCCCATTTTGCCCAGTATTATCAGCATACACAAAACCTTTAAACGTATAACCCAACTTAACTTCATTGCTAATGATGTCTTTGTACATTTCAATTGCTTTTTGATTGCCACCAATTATGAGTGTGTTGTAACCAAATTTCCCTCTGTTAATTTTTCTTTTTACATAATTTAAAACTAAAATCCTACCTACTAATGTGGTGATAAATTGAAGTAAAAAAAAGAAAAAGATTGTTTTATAAAAGTAGCTTGTATTTTGTGTTAAATCATTTATGACAAAAACAAAATACAAGATGATTGTACCTATAATAGTGGTGATTAACGTTCTGTATATTTCTATGAATCTTGATTTGCGATAGGGATTGAAATAGGAGCCAGAAAATAAATGTAAACCAAGCCAAAATACAGGAATAACAAGAAGAGAAAATATAATTTCTGTATTTGTAATATTCGAAATAAATTCAGAAAAAGACAGTTCCAGATATGTGGCTTTTCTGTAAAATAAAAACAGCATCCATCCAATCATCGCTGACAAATAATCAGCAAGGGCATAGTATATTATTCCTATTTTTATTTCTTTTCGCACTAATTAAAATAAATTATTTTAAAATTATCAATTAATACTTTTGCGGAGGATTTGTTAGTAGGTAAAAGGGCTTGAATCACATATTTTGATTTCCCTCCTTGATAGGTCGCAGAAAAACCAGCTAGATTTAAATATACTTTGGTCCACTCTTGTTTAGCTTTTAAACCAATGATGTCAAAATTATAATAATTACCTAATTGATAAATTTCGGTTCTTACCGTAAAGTCAACATCACTTTTATAATTTAATTCCATGTATGCTTCTCTGTTAGCAGGTAAAAAATACTCTTTAGAAGTAATAATTTCAACATAATTTATTGTATCATGTAAATCTATTTTTCCAGACCAATCTTCTTCAAAAACCTCTGAAGGGTCATTGGTTCTTGCAAATGATGAATCGCCAAAACGCCTTACAAAAGTATTGCCTTGTTCAAAATTTTCAGTAAAATAGGTAATTACATCTTCTGTTGTTCGATAGGTAAATTTTGGAGTGTGTTTAATGGTATTGGTAGGATTTGCATTGAATGTAAAAGTATCTACCGTATAAAAAGGGTATTTAGCTCTTGTGCCAGACAATCCATTATCCCAAATACCTGCAACAACCTGTAATTGACCTTTCCCTGTAGCTAATACGGGTATTTTTGCAGGCAATTCAAACGGACCTAATAATTGTCTTTCATAATAAACCCAAACATCTGTTATTTTGTGTTTTACTGATCCATGCTTTGCCAAATCAGTAGGATTAACCTGCACACTGTCTATTTGAATGTATGTGGGAACCCCTTCCTTTGGATTAACCATATTGCACGAATTCATCGACCATACGAATATCAATAAAGCTCCTAAAAGTTTAATTTTCATTTTACAGATTATTTAACGTGAAAAAATAGATTTTATTTTACTCCTCACCAAAAGAATTTATCTTTTTTAGTATTTTATTAGCAACTTCTAACGTTTTAAACCCATCTTCCATGGATACTTTAGGGAGCTGTTTTAAGTGTATACTATTTACAAAGTCATTAATTTCAATTTGTAATATATTTTTTTCATTAAATGTGTTTGAAGTTACGCTTAATTCCTTGTTATCCTCAAATTGATTGTGCAATGAAACTAAATCGGTTTTTTGTTGGATAAAGTCGACCGAATAATAAGAATCCTTCTGAAAAATGCGCATTTTATTCATATCTTTCAATGAGATCCTGCTGGCTGTAAAATTTGCAATGCAACCATTCGTAAATTCTACACGAGCATTTGCAATATCTTTAAAATCGCTGATTACTTTTATTCCCGTAGCAGAAATTCGTTTAATTTCACTTTTTACGATAGACAGTACAATAAAAATATCTTGCATCATCAATTCAAAAACAACATCATTTTCATAGCGAACATTTTTAATGGTGCTTAATCGATGGGATTCAATAAACAATGGAATTTTAATATTGTCTTTAATCGACTCAAGCGCAGGATTTCTGTTTTCTTGAAAATGAATGCAAGATTCAATACTTCCTTCATTGCATGTTTTAATTAATTCTTCTACTTCTTGGGATGAAAAATTGGCAATATTTTCAATAAAGATATGTTTCCCATTTCTTACAGCAATATCGGTGTAATTAAATGCATTGTTGCAATTGGTAATGAATACAATATCCGAATTGAGTATAAAATCGGTTATACTGGATTGCTCTATAAAAAAATCAATAGTAAAAAGTTCATTTGATGACAATGATTTTATTTTACTACTATAATCTCCCTCTCCTACAACCCCAATTTTATACATATCTTTTTAAAATGCGAAATCTAGAATTAAAAAATATTTAGCAAACAGTAAACATCCAATTATGTGTATCAGGGATATGCCCATGACGGATATCAGCCAATTCTTTTTTAATCATTGCAGAAATTTCCCAAGTAGACTCTTCCGGAAGATGAACTATTTCACCTTCATAGTTTAGTTCGCAAATAGGTGCAATAACAGCAGCCGTTCCAGCTCCAAAAGCTTCTTTCAATGTACCTTTTTTGCTTGCTTCTAAAATTTCATCAATCGATAAAGGACGTTCTTCAACAGCAATTCCTTTTTCTTTCAATAATTGAATGATACTAGCACGAGTAACACCTGCTAAAATAGTTCCTGCTGTTAAGTCAGGGGTAATTACTGTATTTCCTATTACAAAAAATACGTTCATCGTTCCTATTTCTTGTACATATTTATGTTCTACACCATCTACCCAAAGAATTTGGTCGTAACCCATCTCTTTAATTTTTTTAGAAGGTAACATCGCAGCTCCATAATTTCCAGCTGCTTTTGTAAACCCAATACCACCAGGAAATGCTCGGATATATTCTTTTTGTAAATAAATTCTTGTTGGTTTGCTATAATAGGCACCTGCTGGAGAGGTAATTATCATAAAACGGAATTTTTCAGCAGGTTTTACGCCAATGAATTCATCTGTAGCAAACATAAATGGTCTGATGTAAAGTGAGCAACCATAAGAGTTTGGCACCCAGTTTTTATCTAATTCAATCAATTCTTTTAATCCCTGAATAAAAATTTCTTCCGGAATTTCTGGCATCGCCATGCGTTCTGCCGATATATTAAATCGTTTCCAGTTATCGTGTGGACGAAAAATTTTCACCTCGCCGCTTTCAGTTTTGTACGCTTTAATTCCTTCAAAAATAGCTTGACCATAATGAATAAAAGTAGTAGAAGGGCTCATCGTGATGTCGCCATATGGCAGAATTTGAGGTGCTTTCCACTCGCCATCTTCATAATCAGCAATCAACATATGGTCAGAATATAACTTTCCAAATTGAATATTGCTTTCATCTAATAAATTTGCACGACTTTCTGTAACTTTCAACGTACTAATGCTCATATCATTTTTATTTTTAAATACTTGTAGAATAGACTATATTGCAAAAAAACAAAAAAAAATCCATAGTAAATAATGAACGATATTCAGATAGACGAAGTTTTGCACATTTACAACGAAACGATTTATACAAACATTGATTCTAATACATCTCACGAAATTATAAAGGGAAGTTTTCAACAAAAAATTTTGATTTTGATTTCAAAAGAAGACAATTTGCCAGAAAATCAGCAGCTTTTAACTAAAATGCTTTCCGCTTGCAATCTACAAGAAGCAGATTATCAAATTGGTATGGTTTTAGAAAAAAATGCCATTTTACAAATTATCAATCAATTGAATCCTGAAACGGTTCTTCTGTTTGGATTGAGCCTGAATAATGAAGCATTTAATGCTCAAAAAAATGTTTACAAACCATTTCGATTCAATCAAATTAAATTTTTACTGAGCAATACATTAAGTGAAGTGAGCGCCAATGCTGCCATGAAATCATCCCTTTGGACCACCGGTTTAAAACCACTTTTTAATATTCAATAATTATGTTAGAACTCGTTTTTTGCACTAACAACGATCATAAAATCAACGAAGTTTCTCAAATCATGGGAACACAATTTTCATTTTTGAAACTCAAAGAGGTTCAATTTTTTGACGACATCCCAGAACCCTTTGAAACCTTGGAAGAAAATTCGTTAGAAAAAGCTCAAGTCGTTCACCATTTTTGTGGCAAAAACTGTTTTGCCGAAGACACTGGTTTGTTTGTAGAAGCCATTGATGGTGAACCCGGCGTTTATTCAGCACGATATGCAGGTGAGCCAACCAATTCAGAAAAAAATATCGAAAAAGTATTAGAGAAATTAGCTTCAAAAAGCAATCGAAACGCCTATTTTAAAACGGTTATTACATTAATTATTCACGGGGAAATAAAACAATTTGAAGGCATTTGTAAAGGAACTATTGCAATGCATAAACAAGGCTCAGATGGTTTTGGTTATGATCCAATTTTTATTGCAGAAGGCTATTCAAAATCATTTGCTGAAATTCCTGCTGTAGAAAAAAATGCCATCAGCCATCGCAAAAAAGCATTTGATAGGTTTAGTGAGTATTTGGAAGGGTTGTAAATTATTGAAACTATGCAATGTGTGCTTGTGGCTAAACACAAAATATTTACTTTTACAGCATGAGAATAAAAATAAATTTTCAAAAATCCTTTACGTTTTCTGTTGCAATACCTGTGCGCATTTCCGATATTAATTATGGCGGTCATGTAGGAAATGATCATATTTTATCTATTGTACATGAAGCACGCATGGCGTTTTTTAAATCTCATGGTCAAACAGAAATGAATGCTGGAGGAATTAATTTAATTATGGCCGACAGTGCTGTTCAATATAAAGGGGAATCCTTTCATGGCGATATTATTTTAGTTGAAATATATGCCGACAATATCAGTTCTATTTCATTTGATTTATTTTACAAACTCACTACCATTCGTGAAGAAAAACAATTCGATATTGCTTATGTAAAAACGGGCATGATTTGTTTTGATTATAGCACCCGTAAAATGGTGAATATGACTGAAACCTTGGAAAAAATTTTGAAGTAAATTTCCAATTCCTATTTTTATTTAATGAAATTAATCATTCAAAATTGAGCATTCGAAATTGTTCAATCGTAATTGATTGATATCCTATCAAAATTATTAATATCCATTTAACAGATAATAAAGTTGAAAATATTGTCAGATGGCTTTCTTTTGCATATTAATATTATAATTTATGAAGAAAATCCTTTTCTTTTTCTCAATCATGTTCAGTTTTGCATCAATGCTAACTGCTCAAGAAAAATTTACTTTGAGTGGTTCTGTAAAAGATAAAACAACAGGTGAAGAATTAATTGGGGCATCTATACGAGTAGTTGAATTGCCAAATGTAGGAATCAGAACCAATGAATATGGTTTTTATTCATTGACCCTACCAAAAGGTAAATACGCCATTAAAGCAAGTTATATTGGCTTTGAGGAAACGATACAAACCATTAATTTAGATAAAAACCAAAAAGTAAATTGGGAGCTTTCTAAAAAAGGGAGAGAAATAAAAGAAGTGAAAATTTCTGCTAAAAAAGCAAACGAAAATTTAACGCAAACAACCATGGGCATGGAAAAAATAAACATGTCTGAAATTGCAAAATTACCCGTCTTATTTGGTGAAAAAGATGTGTTGAAAACGATTCAATTATTGCCAGGTGTAAAAAGTGCTGGAGAAGGAAACAGTGGTTTTTTTGTAAGAGGTGGCTCAGCTGATCAAAATTTAATTTTGTTAGATGAAGCTCCTGTTTACAACGCATCTCATTTATTAGGATTTTTTAGCACATTTAATAGCGATGCCATCAAAGATGCAACTTTGATTAAAGGCAATACTCCTGCGCAATATGGAGGACGTTTGGCTTCGGTTTTAGATGTAAAAATGAATGAGGGAAATGACAAAGAGTATCATGTGGCTGGTGGGATAGGTTTAATCAGTTCTCGTTTAAGCATTGAAGGTCCTATCCAAAAAGAAAAGTCATCATTTTTAATTACAGGAAGAAGAACGTATGCCGATGTATTTTTAAAAGCATCTGAAAAATTTAAAGATAACATACTTTATTTCTATGATTTTAATGCTAAAGCAAATTATAGAATCAATAAAAATAATCGGATTTATTTATCAGGTTATTTAGGTCGGGATGTATTAGGTTTAGGAAATCAATTTGGAATTAATTGGGGAAATAAAACAGCTACCCTTCGTTGGAATAGCATAATTAATCCTAAATTATTTTCAAATACTTCTTTAATATACAGCGATTATAATTACAACATCAATATCAAAGGTGACAGTGTTTCATTTAACATAAATTCTCAAATTCAAGACTACAATTTTAAACAAGAATTTCAATATTATGCATCCGCAAAAAGCTCTTGGCGATTTGGTTTTAACGGCATTCATCATACTTTAACACCAAGTCGTTTTAATGGTGACGAAGATGTTTTTAATAAGTCAACAAGAGTCGGTCGTTCATCATTAGAAAATGCCTTGTATGTAAATAATTCGTATACGGTCAATAGTAAATTAAGTGTTGAAGGAGGCTTACGTTTGTCTGCCTATACCATTTTAGGAGGAGATACATATAATTTATACGACAAAGGAGTAAAAAAAGACAGTGTAGTATTAGCAAAAGGTGCAATTGGAAAAACATATACAAATCCAGAGCCAAGATTCTCTATCAGTTATCAACTAAATGATAAAAGTAGTTTAAAAGCAGCCTATGCGCGCAATACACAACACCTACATTTATTGAGTAACTCTACTACAACGAATCCTACAGATTCTTGGATAGGGAATAGCTACAATATTAAACCCGAAATTGCTGATCAAATGAGTGCTGGGTATTTTAGAAACTTCAAAGACAATAGTTATGAATTCAGTGTTGAAGCTTATTACAAAGACATGCAAAATCAAGTAGATTTCAAAAATGGAGCAGATATAAATACCGTACCGGATGTAGAAAGTGAATTGCTTTTTGGTGTTGGAAGAGCCTATGGTTTAGAACTTTTATTTAAAAAGAAAACAGGAAAATTCACCGGTTGGGTAAGTTATACATTGTCTAAAACAGAACGTAAAATTGAAGGTATCAATAATAACAATTGGTACAATGCAAAACAAGATAGACGCCATGATTTAGCTGTTATCGGAACCTATCAAGTGAATCAAAAATGGTCTGTAGCGTCTAATTTTGTTTTATATACTGGTAATGCAGTTACCTTCCCAACAGGAAAATACGTCGTAGATTCGAAAACAGTTTTTTTATATGGTGAAAGAAATTCTAATAGAATGCCAATTTATCATCGATTAGATTTTAGTGTAAACTACGAAGGAAACAACAAGAAGAAATGGCACGGCTCATGGAACTTTGGTTTATACAATGCTTATGGCAGACAAAATGCATATTCCATCGATTTCAAAGATGATCCAAATGATGCTAGCAAAACACAAGTGGTTAAAACCTCTTTGTTTAGATGGGTGCCAAGTATAACCTATAATTTTAAATTTTAATTTCAAGCATTTAAATAATTTCAAATGAAAAAAATAACACTTTATATATTCTCAGTAATTGCTTTAAGTGCTTGTACTAAAGTAATCAACATCGATTTAAATTCATCGAATGAACAAATTGTTGTGGAAGCAAAAATAGCGGACGACGCTTCACCATGCACCGTTAAATTAACCAAGACCGTTAATTTTAGTAATCCAAATATGTTTCCAGCGGTACAAGGTGCTGTCGTAAAAATTTCGGATGGGACCACTACAGAAACCTTAATAGAAACTGCTGCGGGTGTTTACAAAACAACATCGATGCTTGGTGTTAGCGGTAAAACATATTCGCTGTCAATAGTAGCCGAAGGTAAAAACATTACTGCTGTAAGCACCATGCCTGCGCCAGTTCCTTTAGACACGATATTATTTTTAAAAAGCAGATTTGGCAATCAAAATGGAGAAGAAACTTTTATTTCTGTTCCTCGTTTTCAAGACCCAATAACACCCGGAAACAATTATCGTTTTATTCAAACCATCAATGATTCTTTGGACAAAACATTTTCTGTAGATAATGACAACGTAACGAATGGATTGCCATATCAACGTCCAAATTTTACTCAAGGGCCCAAAATACGTATGGGTGATTCGGTACATTTTGAAATGCAATGTATTGATAGACCTATCTTCGATTATTTTACTTCATTAAACTCAAATGCAACTACTACACCTTCCAATCCTGTTACAAACATTGTGGGTGCTTTAGGTTATTTTTCGGCACATACTGTTGTAAGAAAAAGTATCCAAGTGAAATAAATTGTGTAATAAAAATTTACAATACTAAATTTATAATGAAGTTATTTTTGTGCGGCACACACGCTATCGGTTCCAATCTTTTGCCTCAAAGCAGGCAAATAGAAAAAGGTTTTCCACTTCTATCGTTGCCGCAATACAATTTAATATAGATTGTCAAAAAATAAAAAAATCCTTTTGCATAAAAGGATTTTTTTACATTTATAAGAAATAGAATAAGATAAAATCACACTCTCTAAAACTGCAATTTATAAACCACATTCGGGAAAAAACCTAATTGATAAGTAGTGCTAATGCTTTGTGATCTGTCGTCATAGCTTTGAGAAAAAACATTTTTGTGGTTGGTTATGTTTTGTAAGTCTAATGAAAACGTATGTGATACTTTTCGTTTAGCACTATTCAAGGTAAATCCTGCTTTAAAATCTAAACGATAATAGGCATCATAATAACCAGAATAGAAACTGCTTGAAAGTACTTCATGTCCAGTAGAATTTGATGATGTAAGATCAATCGGTGTGTAGGCCCTGCCACCTGCATTGGTGAATTTAATATCGGTTGAAAATTTGTTTCTTTTCGCCATACCCAATTTCCATTCTTTACCTGCTAAAAGATTAAAAACATATCTTCCATTGAATGCAGTGTTTCGTTCTACACCATCACTTCCAGTATATTTTGAACTATACAATGATGAAGTAAACAAACCATAATAACCTTTGCTGAAAAATTTCTCAATGGTCAATTCCACACCATAATTTTTTC
>CANHJA010000026.1 GCA_947460795.1 Bacteroidota bacterium
ATCTAAAAATAATAAATCTGCTTCATTTTTTAATATGTACTCTTTTGCTTTATCTACGTCTGTAAATTTTGCTACTAAATCAATGTTTGAAATTTTTTTACAATAGGCTGCTAATAGATCTAATCCTAAAGGCTCATCGTCAATTGCTACACACTTCATCATATCAATTTAAGTTTAAGTTCCACAACGTATTTATTGCCAATAATATTTTTTGTATAGGTATATTTTTCAAAATAATCATATTCTAAACGCTTGATTACATTTGGAATTCCAATGCCTGAAATCACTTCTTTTGCATTGGTTGTATTAATCATTTCATTTTCTGTTTTTAATGTCAATTGGTCATTTTCTATGTGAATTGAAATATTTATTTCACAATTGTAAATCGTACTCACGCCATGTTTGAAGCAATTTTCTATAAATGGAATCAATATCATGGGTGAAATTATTTTTTTTTCAGCATCACCTATTACGGAGTAGGTTAATTTTATTTTCTCATTTAATCGTACCCGTTGTAATGATAAATAGTGATGAATATATTCAAGTTCTTTGCTCAGCAAAGCTTTGTCTTTCACTGTTTCATCCAATACATAGCGCATAATATAGGAAAGACTGTGAACCGCTTCCGGGGTTTCTTTACTTTCTTGCACACTTAAGGAATAAATACTGTTTAATGAATTGAATAAAAAATGATGGTTAATTTGACTTTTTAAAAATGACAATTCAATTTCTGTTTTGTCTTTTTCGGATGCAATCCAACTTTTATAAACATGTAGTAAAAAAGGTAAAATTAAAATAATAATACTCATGAAAAAATGCATACCCATATCCATCATAGGCATTTTACCACGATGACCATGATGCTCATCGCGTCCATGTTGTTCGTGCAGGTTGTGAATGCTATTAATTTCTGTATGATGATGCTCAGCGCCTATATGTAAAAAATACTCAGAAATAAATGGAATTGAAACAACTATTAAAAATAAAATAGTCAAATATGAGATGTATTCTGTGTATTTTTTCTTTGCAAAAAAAAGTGGAATGAGAACGAGCGAATGAATATAAAATAGAACAATGAATTTTATATTCTTAATTAAAAATATGAAAATAAAATTCAATGTTGAATGAAAAATTGGATGCTCCCCACTATGTGGCGGCTTTTTTAAAAAGACAATGGGTAGGGCGCAAAATAAAATCCAAGCAATTACTTCTAAGAAACGAAAAAGGATATTGAGTTGTTTAGATTTCATGTTTACAAATGTATTTATATTGTTTCATTGTTGTATGATAGAAGTAGGCTAAATCAACTATTTTAAAGGTCAAAATCACCGTCTTTAGAATATGATTTTGTTGTTGCTTGTGCATTTTGTTCGCTACTAATTTCTATAATTGTTTTCAAACTCTAAATTTAATTCTAATCGAATGGACAATTACAGATGTGATAACTTAATTTTGCTTTTATAATTTCAAATAGATATGAACCCAAGCGCTGATATAAAAAAAATAGACAGATATTTTATCCCAACTGATTTCATGGTTACCAACTGGGAAACCTTAAAACCTTTTTTTGATGAATTAGTTGAAAGAGAAATTGCTTCTTTAACAGCATTGGAAAAATGGTTGCAGGATGTTAGCGAAATTCAAGCTGTTATCAGTGAAGATGCTTGCTGGAGACAAATAAAAATGACCTGCGACACAGAAAATAAAGAACTAGAGGAAGCCTTTACATTTTTCTGTATGGAAATTGAGCCAAACATTAAACCTTTTGCAGACGCATTGAATAAAAAATTAATGGCAAGTCCATTTATTAAAGAGCTTGATAAAAATTTATATTTTACCTATATACGAGGTGTAGAAAAAGACATCAAATTATTCAACGAAAAAAATATAGCGCTTAGTGCTGATATAAATGTATTGGCACAACAATATGGAGCTGTTACTGGTAAAATGAGCGTTACCATTGAGGAGAAAGAATATACATTGCAGCAAGCTGCAAAATTCTTAATGTTGTCTGATAGAAACAAAAGAGAGGAAGTGTATCATAAAGTAAATGAACGTAGACAAATAGATGAAGCAGATTTAAATACCATGTTTGATGAATTACTTGCTAAACGTCACCAAATAGCTATTAATGCAGGGTTTGAAAATTATCGAGATTATAAATTTGAAGAACTTGGGCGCTTTGATTATACTGTAAATGATTGTGAAAACTTTCATGCTTCAATAAAAAAATACATCACTCCTATTGTAGAAGAATTGTATGAACATAAACGAAAACAACTTGGGTTAGATGAATTAAAACCTTATGATATTGATGCAGAACCAGCAGGTCAAAAACCATTAGAACCATTTAAAAATGGAGAAGAATTGCTAGCCAAATCAATTGAAGCATTTACGAATCTTCGTCCTTATTTTGGAGATTGTTTGCGCAAAATGAAAGCATTGAATCAATTTGATCTTGATAGTCGAAAAGGCAAAGCACCTGGAGGCTATAATTGCCCATTAGCAGAAACAGGGGCTCCTTTTATATTTATGAATGCAGCTGGCACAGCCGATGATGTAGTGACGATGATGCATGAAGGAGGCCATGCGCTTCATTCTTTCTTAAGTCATGATTTATCATTGAGTGCTTTTAAAGAATATCCGATGGAAATGGCAGAATTGGCAAGTATGAGTATGGAGCTTTTTAGTATGGATGAGTGGCACTTGTTTTATGCCAATGAAAGTGAACTTAAAAGGGCTAAAGCAGAAGAATTGGAAAGGGCTTTATCCATTTTCCCTTGGATCGCAACGATAGATAAATTTCAACATTGGATATATACAAATCCGATTCATTCGCATGAAGAACGCACAAAAGCATGGTTGGAAATTCATGAAGAGTTTGCGCCTAAAAATATTTCATGGACAGGCCTTGAAAAATACCGCTCTATTTTGTGGCAAAAACAATTGCATTTATTTGAAGTTCCTTTTTATTATATCGAATATGGCATTGCTCAATTGGGAGCTCTTGCCATGTGGAAACAATACAAAAATGACAAACAAAAAACGTTGGATAATTACATGTTGGCATTGAGTAAAGGTTATACGCAAACACTCAAAGAGTTGTATCAAACAGCAGGAATTAGTTTTGATTTTTCAGCAAATAATGTAAATGCATTGAGTCTATTTGTACAGGACGAAATGAAAGAAATATTTGGCTAGTTGCTATTCTTCAGAAATCAAAAAGTAATTTTATTTTAAAAAATAATTGCGAAGCAAAAAATGAGCTGTTTAATTATGATAATTTATTAGTAATCACTTTTAGCCATAAAGTTCATAATGAATTTGAGATTTATCAAAACCCATTTCAGCTAAATTATGACGAGTATCATCTATCATATTTTTCCAGCCACACAATAAAAAATGAGCATCCCTTTTTTCATTTATCAGCTGTTTGTAAACATCATGAACATAGCCAGTTTGACCTTCCCAATTTTCTCTTGAAAGGATTGGATGATAGGAGAAATTTGGCATTATTTTATCAAGTTCAGCCATTTCTTTATAATACAGTAAATCTTGTTTGGTTCGTGTGCCAAAAATTAAATGAATATGCTTTGCAGGTATTTGCTGTTGATAAATATATTGTAACATACTTCTGAAAGGTGCAATGCCTGAGCCTGTACATATCATAAAGTAATCTTTTTCTAAATCTTGAGGCAATGTAAAAACACCTGCTGGTCCCCTGAACGTGAGTTCGTCGCCAGGTTTAATGTTTTTAAATAAATAATTGGTGCCAGTACCATCTTCAACTAAAACAATCACTAATTCAAAAACATTGGACTTATTAGGAGGCGAAGCTATTGAATAACTGCGCCAACGTTTATTTTTCTTTTCATGAATTGGCAAATCGAGTGTAACAAATTGACCAGGCAAAAAAATAAAATTTTCTTTAGATTGTGTTTCTATAAAAAATCGTCGAGTATTGGGGGTTTCGTCAATAATATTGACCACTTTCCCTATTTGCCATTCTAACATAATGATACCTATTTGGTATTATAAAGGTAACAAAAAATAACTACCCTGTTAGTAATATTTTGCTATCATTAAATACACAACAACGCCTGTAATGGCAACGTATAACCAAATAGGATAAGTATATCGCACTAATTTTTTGTGTTTGTCAAATTCTGATGTCAAGGCACGATATGCACTAAATAATACAAATGGCATTACCAAGCCAGCCAGCGTTACATGCGTGCTAATAATAAAATAATAAATATATCGAGACATCCCTGCTAATGACTTTTCATCATCCGTCAAAAAATGATTGTGGTCTAAATCGCCATAATTGGTTTCTCCAGTAAATAAATGGTGCGCTATATAAAACACTAAAAACAATACCGATAATACCATGGTGAATAACATAATTGTTTTGTGTTTCTTATACTCTTTTTGTTTGATTGCAATTAATCCCCAAATTAAAAGAATGGCAACCAATGAATTTACTAATGCGCTTAGCATAGCAAAAATGTGTGGATCAAAACCCAAGTTCACTTTCAATTCTATTTTATCAAGGATGGTAACTGCTGCAAATACAATTGCAGAAAAAATCCAGATTAACCAATTTGCTTTTTTATCATTTTTTTGAATCGCTTGTTCTAACATTTTTTAATTAATTTTTTAATATTGTAAAGGACTGATTTTGTGAAATAAAATTTTTTATCTTCTTCTGTTTTTTTCGTGGTATAAATTTTTCTCTACCATTAAATAAGAGATGTCTTCAGCACACAATCGAACATTATTTGAATCTAGCCCATTATAGTAACCTCTAATATTTCGATATTTATCTATTAGTACAATTTTAGAATAATCATTTTTTTGTAATTCTAATTCATTTTGAAGATAGTTTTGAATGCTACTGTCATTGCCACTGCAAAAAAGCCATTTGTCATGATTCGCTTTTTGATTGTCAGCATATGAACGAAGTGCCAAAACAGAATCATTTTTAGAATCAATAGAAACAGAAACAAAGCGCATGGTAGAATCATTTTTAAGAAAAGCTTTGTTTAATAATCGTACACAATTTGTTATTACTTTGCTTTGTTCATCATTTGCTGTTTTAAAAAAGCTCATCACTAAAATTTTTCCTTTCAGCGTTTCATTGAGGGCAATAGAATCTCCCAATTGATTGACCAACTTTAAATCCTTAACCAAACGGTAAACGGTATCTAGTTTCATTTTGCCATCAACTAACTGACTGTCTATTTTTTCTATACCATAAAATTTGGGCAAAGGCATTCTGCCATCATGACCACTGAATTTTAAAAATAAATAGGCACCCAATGGCACTAAAAAACTGAATAAAAGACCGAAAAATAAACTTTTCAGTTTGTTCCTTTTTTGCATGTTGCAAAAGTAATTATTTATTGCTATTCCTATTTGAAAATTTAAAAATCATTTTTCTATATGATATTTTCAAATAACTAATTATGTTACCTTTGCTTTTCAAATGAAAATTTTACTCCACTATTTATCTCGATACAAAGGATTTGTATTCCTTTCTTTCTTTTTAGCAACATTAAATACCAGCTTTTCCTTATTAGATCCAGTTTTTTTCGGAAAACTTTTTGACTATATAAAAGAACATTATCAAACGGTTCCTTTAAATGAATATGTTTTAAATGCATTGAAATTTATTGGCTTTATGATTGGTGTAGCAATGATTTCTAGAACAGCAAAGGCTTTTCAAGATTATACCGTAAATACAGTGATACAACGATTTGGTGCAGATGTGTATACCGATGGATTGAAACGTGCATTGCAACTCCCATACCAACGTTTTGAAGATCAGCGAAGCGGTGAAACCTTAGCTGTTTTGGAAAAGGTAAGAATAGACAGTGAAAAATTCATGTCGCTCTTTGTAAATATACTTTTTGGTGTTATCGTAAGCGTAACCTTTGTATTAGTATATTCCTTTTTGCATTACCCACCGATGGTTTTAATATATGTTGTTGGGGCTATTATACTTTCTTTTTTAATGAGTTTTTTAAGTAAAAAAATAAAAATCATTCAAAAAACAATTGTGAAAGAAACTACTGCTTTGGCCGGCGCTACTACAGAATCGTTGAGAAATATTGAATTAATACGAAGTTTGGGACTAACGAATCAGGAAATTAAACGATTAAACTTAACAACAAAAAAAATACTTCAATTGGAGTTGAAAAAAGTAAAAAGCATTCGTTCGTTAAGTTTTGTACAAGGCACGTTTGTCAATTTAATGCGTCAAAGCATATTATTTATATTGGCTTATTTGGTTTTTAATAAACATTTAACCTTGGGTCAAATGATGACGATGCAATTTTTTTCCTTCTTTATTTTTGGCCCCTTGCAAGAATTGGGAAATATTATTTTAGCATACCGTGAAGCTGAAACTTCATTGAATAATTTTGAAACATTGATGAATACGCCTGTTGAGCCTAAACCCGATTTCCCCAAAACCATTGGTCATATAGAAGAATTAAGTTTCGATAAAGTAAGTTTTAAACATGCAACTGCAAAAAATTATGCTTTAAATCAAATTTCATTTACTGTAAATAAAGGAGAAACCATCGCATTTGTTGGCCCATCGGGCTCAGGAAAAACCACGTTGGTAAAATTACTAGTAGGATTATATCATCCAGCCGAAGGCATTATATTATATAATCAAGTTCCTTACATAGAATTGGATATAGAAGCATTTCGTCATCAAATAGGTTTTGTTACACAAGACACACAATTATTTGCTGGCTCAATTCGTGAAAATTTGTTATTTGTGAGCCCAAATGCAACAGACGAAGAAATGATACAAGCCTTAACAAAAGCAGCAGCCCATACGCTATTAAGCAGAGCCGAAAATGGGCTAGATACAGTAATTGGCGAAGGTGGGATGAAAATTAGTGGTGGAGAAAAACAACGACTTTCAATTGCTCGTGCATTGCTTCGCCATCCTAAATTATTGGTGTTTGATGAAGCTACTTCCGCATTAGATTCTATTACAGAAGAAGCTATTACGAATACGGTAAAATCTATTTCTGATGAAAAAGAACAAATTAATATATTAATTGCGCATCGCTTGTCAACTATTATGCATGCCGACAGAATTTATGTATTAGAGAAAGGAAAAGTAGTAGAAATGGGCAGTCACACCGATTTAGTAGAAATGAAAGGTTTATATTATGCTATGTGGAGGCAACAAATTGGAGAAAGATCAATTGACTCTTTGGATTGATTGTAACCTGTGTTACAAAAGTAAAAAAATGGAATCTTTAACTTTGAAAATTAAAAAATAATGTCAGAAACTACACCTAATAAATTAGTCAGTATGGCTAAACAAAAATGTCCGAATTGCAGAAAAGGACGCATGTTTACCAATAAGAGTATATTTCCTTTAGGCAAAATGATGGATATGCCTGAACACTGTCCTCATTGCGGTCAAAAATATGAAATTGAAATTGGTTTTTGGTACGGTACTGGTTACGTGAGTTATGCCATCAGTGTAGGTTTATTTTTTACAACAGCAGTTTTATTTGCAATTTTTTATGGGTTTTCTTATAAAAACAATTCTATTTTTATATTTCTTGGATTAGCGATTGGATTAATGGTTTTATTACAACCGTTTATTATGCGATATTCGAGAGTTATTTGGTTGAATGTTTTTGTGAAATACCAATCCAATGAAACAGTGAAAAGAGAACCATAGGTTGTCTTTGGAAATTTTCATTTCATTTTTTAATATTTTATAGTGTTCTTGGATTTTTTATAGAACGTATCTGAATTATGTATTCGTAATTTAATAATTAATTGATATTTTGCACTTTCAAAATATATTAAAATGAAATTTATATTCTCATTCGTATTAATTTTTTTATTTTCAGTTACTCTTAAAGCCCAAAAAGCAGATGATATTATTGGTAATTGGAAAAATGGGGAAGGCACAGGAATTATTCAAATATATAAAACGAAGACTGGCCATTATGCAGGAAAAATTATTTGGTTGAAAGAACCAATTGATCCTGAAACTGGCAAACCGAAGTTGGATAAGCGAAATCCTGATAAATCAAAACAATTAACTCCTACACTTGGGTTGGTGAATATTTGGGGATTTATATATGATGAAGATGATAAAATGTGGATAGACGGCACAATTTATGACCCTAAAACAGGGAAAGAATATTCTTGTAAGGCAGAAATGAAAAAAAATAATGTATTAGAAGTAAGAGGCTATATAGGAGTTTCTATTTTTGGAAGAACAGATACTTGGACTAGAATGGTTAAAAAGTAACCTAAGGACTAACAAAGTTTATCCCAATATTGAAGTAAGGGGCATTGCCGAAATTATTTTTTAAAACTTCATTTTTCTCTTGCCCGTCATATTTGTTTACTAAATTAAATCTGCCATTTATTCTGTATCCAGCTTGGGCACTCAGCCAAAAAAATCCTTTTAATCTTTTCTCAAATACGACTCTAGGTTTTATTTCACCGCGTTGAAGAAATTGCTCGTTTTCAATTAAATCAAATTGCTGGCCTTCCAATTCATATCCGGCTAATAACATGGAGTTGGTTGAGAAATTATATCGAACATGAGCTCTAGCAGGAAACAAACACTCCATACCCCATTTGTCATCAAACGTTTTATTATATAAAAGAATAGGTACTATTAATGGCCTTCCAAGACGATAGGTTCTAGAAAGACCGACAGCTAACATACGATAATCGCCTTTTTTCCAACCATACATTACGCTTCCATAAACAGATAATCCAGATTTTGAATATGCCCAACTGTTGTCATTATCTATTGTTGAAACATCTAGGTTTGCTTGCGCTATAATAAAATGTTTTTCATTCAACGGTTTAAATACAGTTAGATTAAACGATTCAGTGCTCATGCTGTTACTATATATTTGATTCATAGACTTGTTCAAAGGGGTGAACTCGCTATGAATTTGAGACGACCAATAATTTAATCCGAAGTTTAATATTAAATTGTTTTTACTATATGCTAAAAAACTAGTTGTTATTCTTAAACCACCCATAGAATTTATTGTATGAGAAGGATCAATAGAATTACTTGAAGAAAAGCTCAAGTTATGTTCATAGCCAATTCCATACATTTTTGTGGGAGTTTGATTTAATACTTTTTGGGTACAAAATTTTGTCACATTTGCCCCATCTTCAAATTGAGAAGGGTCGAAAACATCGTTGTTAGTCGTGTCTTGTGCAAAGGAAAGTGAGCTCCATAATATCAATGTCAATAGTAAAAAGAATGCCTTCATGCTAAAAAAATTAAATATTCAAGCCGCCACAAACACTAATGGTTTGACCAGTAATGTAATTCCCCATATCTGAAGCTAAAAACAAAGCACTGTTTGCAATGTCTTCTGCACTTGCAAAGCGACCTAAAGGAATGCCTGCTTTGTATTTATCCGCTCCTTCACCGTTTTGTAAATAAGAAGTCATGTCTGTTTCTACGAATCCAGGTGCAATGGCATTGCAGCGAATGTTTCGACTACCAATTTCTTTCGCTACCGATTTTGTAAAACCAATTACTCCCGCTTTACTTGCTGCATAACTGCTTTGCCCTGCATTGCCCATTTCGCCAATCACCGAACTCATATTGATAATGCTACCAGATTTTGCTTTCATCATTGGGCGCATCACTTGTTTGGTCATATTAAAAACAGATTTTAAGTTAATTTCCATAACATCATCCCATTGCTCTTCAGTCATGCGAAGCAATAAATTATCTTTAGAAATCCCCGCATTATTTACGCAAATATCTACCGTTCCAAAATCTTTGACAACCTCCGTAACCAAGGTTTCACAGTCGCTAAAGCTACCAGCATTGCTTTTATATGCATTGGCTTTAACGCCCATCGCAACGCATTTTTCTACTAATAATTTACTTCTTTCAGCACTGCTGTCGCTGATGTAAGTAAATGCTACATGGCAACCCTGAGAAGCAAATTTCAATACAATGGCTTCGCCAATTCCTCTGCTACCTCCTGTGATGATAGCGACTTTATTTTCTAATAATTTCACTTGATATAATATTTAATTGTAAATGATGAATGTTTTTAAATTTCTTTGGTGTGCAAATTAATACTTCATTTTATTTAATAAAGCATTTTGATGATAAATGTTTATTAATCAGTAAATCTAAAACAATCAACTAAATGGTCATTTACTAATCCTGCAGCCTGCATGTATGCGTAAATAATTGTTGACCCTACAAATTTAAAACCTCGTTTATATAAATCTTTACTCAAAGCATCACTTTCAGTTGAGGTCGCTTTTATATCTTGATGCGTCTTGCATTTATTCACCATTGTTTTATTGTTTACAAATTGCCATACGTAAGTATCAAAGCTTCCAAATTCTTTTTGAATTAACATAAATGCTTTTGCATTCGTTACGGAAGCGTTTATTTTCAATCGATTTCGTATAATTCCAGCATTGAGCATTAGTTCTTCTATTTTCGCTTCCTCGTATTTAGCTATTTTTTTGTAATTAAAATTATCAAAAGCCTTCTTAAAATGCACTCTTTTGTGCAAAATTGTTCTCCAACTCAATCCTGCTTGAAAGGTATCCAACAATATAAATTCAAAATGTTTTGCATCATCATGAACGGGTTTGCCCCATTCTTCGTCATGATAGTGAATCATTAATTCATCATTTCCAGGCCAAAAGCATGTTTTTTTATTCTTCATAGAAGTACAATTTAAAGACGTAAAAATAGTTGATTCTGATTGCCGCTGAATTTTTTAAGCAAAAAAACAAAAATGAAGAAGGGAATTAATATGTACTTCTATTAGACATTATTAATTAAATGTGTTTATATTTGCCAGTTAAATCAATAAAAAAAGTATTTAGTATGGCAACAACAGCAGATATGCGTTCAGGCTTAATTATCAAATTAGATAATAGTTTATATTCAGTAGTAGAATTTGGGCAAAATAAAACAGCACGTTCCGCTGCAAAAGTTTGGGCAAAATTAAAAGGTGTCGACAACGCAAGAACGATAGAACACACTTGGAATAGTGGAGAAACAATCAGTGTTGTACGAGTTGAGAAAAAAATATATCAATATCTTTATAAAGATGAAACTGGATATAGTTTTATGGATAATGAAACCTTTGAGCAAATTACTGTTGCGGAAAATTTAGTAAATGCACCTCAATTTTTAAAAGATGGGCAAGAAGTTACAGTATTTACCAATGGCGAAACAGATATGCCAATAAGCGTAGAATTACCTGATAAAATTGAGGTTTTAGTTACTTACAGTGAGCCAGGTATGAAAGGTGACACTGCTACAAAAACACTAAAACCAGCTACTATTGAAACCGGTGCTACAGTAAATGTTCCTTTGTTTGTAAATGAAGGAGAAACAATTCGTATTAGCACTAAAACGGGTGATTACGTAGAAAGAGTTAAATCGTAATTAATCATTAATAATCATTTAAATTTATTCATTTAAATATAAAATCATGGCAAAAGCAAAAAAAGTGGCCCCTAAAAAAGTACCAACAAAATCGACTTTAAAAGTAGCGTCGAAACCTGTGCCGACAAAAACAATTTCTAAAGCGCCTTCAAAAAAACCTGTTGCTCCTAAAAAACCTGTTGCCGTTTCAACTATTTCTAAAAACGCACCGAATGCAATTTTTAATATTGAAGAAATCAATAACTTAATTAATGCAGTGAATCATTCCAATGTGAATGAATTAAAATTAGAGAAAGGGGATTTTAAAATTACAATTCGTCAAGGAGGTACAGTGATCATGAATCAAGCTCCTCAAGCTATTCAGCAAGCAGTAGCGCCTATACAAAATGCACCAGCTCCTGTAGCTGCTGCTCCTGCACCAGCGCCTACGCCAGTGGCAGACACCACACCGGATAATTTAATTACTATCAAATCTCCAATGATTGGTACTTTCTATCGTTCTTCTGGACCTGGAAAACCTGTTTTTGTGAATGTTGGTGACGACATAAAAGAAGGACAAGTTTTATGTATCGTAGAAGCAATGAAGTTGTTTAACGAAATTGAAAGTGAAATAAGCGGTAAAATTGTAAAAGTATTGGTTGATGATGCATCTCCTATTGAGTATGACCAACCTTTATTTTTGGTACAACCTTAATTGAGCGATTTCATGATTTGATAAAGTCTCAAAAAGTACATTTTCAAATCTTGTAACAATTAAAAATCAATTTGATCAATTTTCTAAATGATAAACTAAAAAAAGTTTCAATTAGTCTATTTATCAAATTTACCAAACATCAAATTTAGATAAAATGTTTAAAAAAATATTAATAGCAAACAGAGGCGAAATCGCTTTACGAATAATAAGAACTTGTAAAGAAATGGGAATTCCTACAGTAGCTGTATATTCTACTGCTGATAAAGATAGTTTACATGTAAAATTTGCTGATGAAGCTGTTTGTATTGGTAAGCCTTCGAGCTCGGATTCTTATTTAAATATTCCTCATATTATGGCTGCTGCAGAAATTACCAATGCAGATGCTATTCATCCTGGTTATGGCTTTTTAGCTGAAAATGCCAAATTTGCTGAAATTTGTGGTCAACATAATATTAAATTTATTGGGCCAACACCTGATATGATTAATAGAATGGGAGATAAAATAACTGCAAAAGAAACGATGATCAATGCAGGAGTTCCTGTGGTGCCGGGTAGTGAAGGTTTGTTAGAAGGAGTTGCTCATGCAAAAAAAGAGGCTAAAAAAATGGGTTATCCTGTCATTATCAAAGCAACTGCTGGTGGTGGTGGAAAAGGGATGCGCATTGTTTGGAAAGATAGCGAAATAGAAAAAGCGTTTGAAAATGCAAAAGCTGAAGCGGCTGTTTCATTTAAAAACGACGGACTTTACATGGAAAAATATGTGGAAGAACCTCGTCATATTGAAATACAAGTTGCTGGTGATCAATATGGAAAAGTTTGTCATTTGAGTGAGCGTGATTGCTCAATTCAGCGTCGCCATCAAAAATTAGTAGAAGAAAGTCCGTCGCCATTTATGACCGATGACTTGCGTCAACGAATGGGAGATGCAGCTATAAAAG
This sequence comes from Bacteroidota bacterium, assembly GCA_947460795.1. Lineage (GTDB taxonomy): Bacteria > Bacteroidota > Bacteroidia > Chitinophagales > Chitinophagaceae > OLB11. The sequence goes on from CANHJA010000026.1 coordinate 13,088, forward strand.
CAGCCAGCGCAATCAGCTATGAAGGGGTAGGTACGATTGAGTTTTTAGTAGACAAGCATCGTAATTTTTATTTTATGGAAATGAACACACGTATTCAAGTTGAACATTGTGTTACCGAAGAAGTAATTAATTACGATTTAATTAAAGAGCAAATAAAAATAGCTGGTGGAGTTCCTATTTCAGGAAATAATTATGAGCCTAAAATGCATGCTATAGAATGTCGTATTAACGCAGAAGATCCATACAACGACTTTAGACCATCACCAGGTAAAATAACTAATTTACATACACCTGGAGGACATGGTGTACGCATTGATTCTCATATTTATGCCGGCTATACCATTCCGCCATATTATGATTCAATGATTGCAAAAATAATTGCCGTTGCTCAAACTCGTGAGGAAGCAATTGATACTATGAGCCGTGCATTGAGTGAATATGTAATTGAAGGAATTAAAACAACCATTCCATTTCATCAACAATTGATGCAAAATGAAGATTTTCGCAAAGGAAATTTTACAACAAAATTCATGGAAACATTTGAATTGAAATAGAGTACAAACAAATTTTTAAAATCTAACTTAAAAAAAGTACAATTTAAATTGTTAAAAAATTAAAAATACTGTTTGATATTCAAAAATTAAGTAAATTTGGTAAATACTAAAATATAAAAAAATGAAAAAAATATTATTCGTCGCATTCGCATTATTCGCTACTACTACAATGTTTGCTGATAAAAAATGTTGTAAAGACAAAGCAAGCTGTAAAAAAACAGAAACTTGTGCTAAAAAAGAAGAAGGAAAAGCTTGTTGCAAAAAGGGTGATCATGCTGCAAAAGCAGATGCAGATAAAGCACCTGAAATGCATGCATGTTGCAAAAGAGCAGAAGCTGCTGGAAAGCCAGCTTGTTGCAAAAAAGACATGAAAGCAGACAGTGCGAAACCAACAGGAAATTCAACAAAATAATTTTCAAACAATAGTAAAAGAGTTCCAAATTGGAACTCTTTTTTTTATTTAAAACATTTCATAAAAAATTTCTTTAAATTTGTTTTTTAACTAGAAATATGCAAAACAATAAACTTGTATTATTAATTATAATTTTTGTGGGATTATTATCTACATCTTGCAGAAAAGATTGGGTTTGTGAATGCCAAACCGCCAGCACAGTTGTTCCAATAGACATCATTAAAACGCAAAAAGAAGAGGCAAAAATTGCTTGCGATAAATATAATTTTGGCATATATGCCCAAACAGGCGGTTGTAAATTAAAATAAAATAATTTTAGCTTTAACTAAACTTTTAAAATAAAATAAATTTTAGTTTTTAATTGCTACTTACATTTGAGTAAAATAAATAATAATGAAAAAAATAATATTATCATTAACTATCGTTTTAGCAGGGTTGACTGCTGCACATGCACAAACATCAAACGCTCCTGCCGATGCTGTTAAAGCTGTTAATCCGAAAGCTGCGGACATTAAATTCACTTCGCTAGAAATAGATTATGGAACTATTGAGCACAATGCGGATGGAAATCGTGAGTTTAAATTTAAAAATGTCGGTAAAGAACCATTGATTATTGCAAATTGTCAAGGATCATGTGGTTGTACAGTTCCAACATGGCCTAAAGAACCAATTATGCCAGGAAAAAGCGGTATAATTAAAGTAAAATATGCGACGGATAGAGTAGGACATTTTCAAAAAAATGTAACTGTAACATCTAATGCAAAAGTTGAAAAAGTTGTTTTAACAATCAAAGGCGATGTAAAACCTGATGGAAATCCAACACCAGCTGCTCCAGCACCGGATAAAAGATCAGAATTAACTCCTGCCCATTAATAGAAAAATCTTACTAATAAAAAAATCCCACATATTTTGTGGGATTTTTTATTGCATATTTTAATGAAATAAGTTGACTGTTTCTTCCAGTGAAATCAATTTTTTTTCACCAGTAACAATGTTTTTTATTGAAATTAATTCTTGAGATAACTCATTTTCATTG
>CANHJA010000027.1 GCA_947460795.1 Bacteroidota bacterium
AAAAATCGGGTAAAATACCTACATCCACTTTTAGTTTTTGAATTTCAGGTAAAATATCAAACGTTTCATTAAACGATAATTTTGTTTGGCTATTTATTTCTTTTATTGAATTAAAAATATAATTAGAAACCTCTAAAATGCTATTGTGAGAAACTACAGTAGGCTTGTCATTGGTGGTTAAATAATCTATTCCACAACCCGTACTGAAATTTAAAACTGGAATATTTTTTGTATAAAAAGAAGTATAATCCGAAAATCCATATCCAGAGGAATCAATATTTAATTTCAAATTGGATGTATTTGCTTGATTTAAAAAAGGCAACCAAGATGCCGACGTATTTACTCCACTAATATATAAGTTTCTATTTTTAGGACTTACTCCACCAATCATGTCAATATTCAACATACAATTAAATGAATTCAGTGATGTGTCATTTTGGTTTACAAATGTTTTAGAGCCGAGTAAATTTTGTTCTTTTCCAGAAAATGCTACAAAAAGATAATTGTATTTTGAAAATTCAGCTTTCTTCAATTCAGAAGCTAGAAACAATAAACTGGCAACGCCACTAACGCTGTTTGCACCTGGATATTTTCCTCCAATATTCCCTATATGATCATAATGAGCGCCAATTACAATCGTAAACTCTGCATTATTATCGAGGTAACCCATTGCGTTTTTTCCATCAGATTTAGCTTGTTCATACCCTATTTTAGAATCGAATTCTATCCAATCTTTTTTCAAATTAGGTTTGATAAAATGATTATACGCATTGTAAGTAATGAAAGCAACAGGAATATTAATAGGATTAAATTTCCCTAAATTAGTTGGAGATAAATCAATCATTGCATCTATGTCATTTAAAAAAATAACACCTGTCGCTTTTTGCAAAACAGCCTGCTTAGCAAATTCATACATTGATTTTTGCGGATTGATATTTTCAAATGTTTTCATAGCTTTCAGAGAAACCAACCAAACATTTCCTTGCTCATATACTTCTGGATAGGCGAAACCACTCATGGAATTGCCTAAACCATACTCCATAAAAAGCACTTCCGAATTTAAAATTAAATTTTTATCAAATAATTTGAAGTAGGCATTTTTAATCAATTGGGTCCTGCTTATTGAAGAAAATGCCGATTGATATTTTTCTTTATATGGGCTTAAACCAATCTGTTTAAATCGAGATTCTATGTAATTTGCTGCTAATTGTTCGCCATCGCTTCCAGTTAATCGGCCTTCCATATTTTCACCACACAACGTGTCAATGTCTTTTTTTATAGTAGCTAAAACCGATTTCTCCCATTTATCACTGCCTTTTTTTGCTGCCACAAAAACGGGTAATAAAATGGCAATAATCAATAAACGAATATTTCTTTTAATCATTCTTCTAATCTGATAAACAATACTTGGAATCCACAAATATAATAGACGCCAACTACTTCCTAACGAAAATTAGAAATAAATAAGCAGATGTTTTACTTTTGTGAAAATTTTAAGAAAATGAAGAATACCCCTTTTACTTCTATTCACCAAGCACTGGGTGCTAAAATGGCTGAATTTGCTGGATATAATATGCCAATTTCATATACTGGTATCAATGATGAACATGCTGCGGTTAGAAACAGTATTGGTATTTTTGATGTGAGCCACATGGGTGAGTTTATTTTAAAAGGAGAGCATGCACTTGATTTAATTCAACGAATTACAAGCAATGATGCATCTAAACTTAGCAATGGAAAAGCACAATATTCATGTTTCCCTAATAATGAAGGAGGAATTGTGGATGATTTGTTGGTGTATTGTGTTGAAGAAAATAAAGTTTACATGTTGGTTGTAAACGCCTCTAACATTGATAAAGATTGGAATTGGATTATGAAACACAACACAAATAATGTGGAAATGCACAATGTTTCAGACAAAACAGCTTTATTAGCAGTACAAGGTCCTAATGCCGTGAAAGCAATGCAAAAATTAACGGATATGGATTTGATTAATTTAAAATATTACACATTTGTGAAAGGAACTTTTGCAGGTGTTGAAAATGTTTTAATTAGTGCAACTGGCTATACAGGAGCCGGTGGAGTAGAAATTTATTTTGAAGATCATGGAAATTGCGAAGAAGTTTGGAATAAAATTATGGAAGCAGGCGCAGAGTTTAATATCAAACCAACAGGTTTAGCTTGTAGAGATACGCTTCGCTTAGAAATGGGATTTTGCCTTTATGGAAATGATATAGATGATACTACAAGTCCTATGGAAGCTGGTTTAGGATGGATTACAAAGTTTACCAAAGACTTTACAAACAGAGCTCATATTGAAGCACAAAAAACAAATGGTTTGGAGCGTAAATTAGTGGGCTTCGAAATGATTGACAGAGGAATTCCTCGTCATCATTATCATTTGAAAACAGCTGACGGAAAAGATTTAGGATATGTGACCAGTGGAACACAAAGTCCTAGTTTGAATAAAGCAATTGGTATGGGTTACGTTCAATCATCTCATGCAGCTATCGGTTCAGAAATTTATGTAGAAGTAAGAGATAAATTATTAAAAGCAGTTGTAGTAAAATTGCCCTTTTATCAAGGATAAAAAATAATTCATAAATACAAAAACTGACTTGAAAGAGTCGGTTTTTTTGTAAAATTTTTGTTTGAAAATAGTATGAATTGAGAAACCTATTTTATATACCCTATTTTATTTATTTAGTATTGCTCTTTATATTGTTAATACTATTTGCATTTCCGTTTGCATTGTTATTGTCATTAATGCCTAAAAAATGGAGGGATTGGGGTATGTTTTTTATTTTAAAATTCATAAGCAATGCTTGGTTTATATTCGGTGGCATGTGGCCTAAAAATTATCATAGAAGTAAAATTGATTTTTCTAAAAGCTATATAATCACTCCCAATCATCAATCTTTTATAGATGCCGCTATTATTTATACAAGCATTCCTCAACTTTTTAAATCATTAGGAAAAAAAGAAATTGAAAAAACACCCATTTATGGAATTATTTATAAAATGGTGGTAATAACTGTAGACAGAACGTCGATTGCTGCAAAGGCAAATAGTTTCAGACGAATGAAAAAAGAAATGGATGAAGGGTTGTCTATTGTACTATTTCCTGAAGGAACTTTTGCCAATAAACCACAAAATGAATTGATGCCATTTGAAAATGGAAGCTTTGCATTAGCGCATATGCAACAAGTTGATATTTTGCCTGTATTATTTTTAAATACAGTGAATAGAATGCATCCCTCGAAATTATATTTAGTGACACCCGGTTGGAATAAAGCTGTTTTTTTACCACCCATTTCAACAACTGAAATGGAGAAAACAGATTTAGATTTACTGAAAAATTATTGTCAACAATACATGCAAGTTTGCCTTGATTTTTGTCGTAAAAATAATCCAACACTGGTTTGGGATTTTGCTGTAACTTGGCTTCAAAATAATCAATTAAAATAATGCTTTTTGCAGATGTGATATTGCCCTTAGCTGTTGAACGAAATTATACGTTTGGAGTGCCTGTGCATATGCAAGACAAAATAAAAACTGGCTGTCGAGTAGAGGTACAATTTGGTAAGCGAAAAGTGTACAGCGGAATTGTAAAAAAATTACATTCAATCAAACCAGCTGTTTATGAAGTAAAACCTATTCGAACATTGCTTGATGAAGAGCCAATAGCTACTGAGCAACAATTAAAATTATGGGAATGGATGGCATCCTATTATGCATGCACCGAAGGGGAAGTAATGAACGCAGCTTTGCCATCACATTTAAAACTAGTCAGTGAAACGTATGTGGTTCTTAATCCTGATATTGATATCAATGCATTAGATGTGAGTGATGATGAATATTTAGTTTTACAAGCCTTAGAAATTAGACAGCAACAAAAAGAGGAGGAATAATTTAATTGCCCATTTTAATCTGTACTTAATTTATAATACGCTGTCCAAACTAGTGTGCTACTAACCAATTTTCACCGATACCCACTTCTGCAACTATCGGGACATTATTTGGAAGTACCATAGCACTTTGCATACAACTTAAAATTAATTCTTTCATATCATCAACTTCTTCTTTTAGCACATCAAATACCAATTCATCGTGCACTTGAAGAACCATTTTACTTTTTAAATTTGAGGCATTCAATTTCTTCTGAATTGAAATCATAGCCAATTTTATCATGTCGGCAGCACTACCTTGAATAGGGCTGTTAATGGCATTTCGTTCTGCAAATGCTCTTACTGTAAAGTTTTGAGAATTTATATCTCTCAACCAACGTTTACGCCCCATCAGGGTTTGCACAAATCCATGTTCTCGAGCAAAATTGATGGTTTCATCCATGTATTTTTGTATGCCAGAAAATTCTTTTTTATAATTGTCAATAATCTCTTTAGCTTCTGTTCTACTAATCGATAAATTTTCGGCTAAGCCAAATGCACCTTGACCATAAATAATTCCAAAATTCACACTTTTTGCTTTGTATCGTTGTTCTTTCGTTACTTCACTTTCATCAATCCCATATACTTTTGCAGCAGTAGCTGTATGAATGTCTTTGTGTTTTCTAAATGCTTCACACATAGCTTCATCACCACTCATGGCAGCCACTACACGCAATTCTATTTGCGAATAATCCGCACTAATTAAAATGTGTTTTTCGTCTCTCGGAATAAATGCTTTTCTAATTTCTCTACCTTGTTCTGTACGAATAGGAATGTTTTGTAAATTCGGATTAATACTACTTAAGCGCCCTGTAACTGCAATCGTTTGGCCATAAGTGGTATGAACCCTACTCGTTTTAGGATTGATTAATTCGGGCAACGTGTCAACATATGTATTTTTTAATTTAGTATATTCTCGAAAGGTTAAAATATCGTCACAAATTTTATGTTCATGTGCCAATTTTGCCAACACTTCTTCCCCTGTTGCATATTGCCCTGTTTTTGTTTTTTTTGCTTTTGGGTCCAATAATAATTTTTCAAAAAGCACTTCCCCTAATTGTTTAGGCGATGCTAAATTAAATCGAACACCAGCTTGTTTGTATACCGACTCCTCAGCATCTTTGGCTAATTTTTCTAAAACCACACTGTAGTTTTTCAAAAAATCGGTGTCAATTTTTATTCCTTCAAACTCCATTTCTAATAACACTTTTATCAGCGGAGTATCTACTTCATTAAAAACTTTTTCTACTTCTTTTTCTTTTAGTAAAGTGGCAAATTTTTCTTTTAATTGAAGCGTAATGTCAGCATCTTCACTGGCATATTCTTTTATTTTTTCAATTTCCACATCCCGCATCGTTCCTTGTCCTTTTCCTTTTTTTCCTATTAATTCCTCAATAGATACTGGTTTGTATTGTAAATAATGTTCACTCAACAAATCCATACTGCGTTTACCTTCTGGCTCAAAACAATAATGCGCCAACATAGTATCAAATAATTTCCCTTTGATTTCTATCCCATAATTTTTTAAAACAAGTAAATCAAATTTTATATTCTGACCTATCCATATAATAGTTTCATTTTCAAACAAACCATTAAATCTACTTAAAATTGAAAGCGTCTCATTTCTATTGCTTGGCAAAGGAATATAATATCCTTCATGTTCTTTAATAGAAAAACTCATGCCGACTAATTCGCATGTATTGGCATCCAGCCCTGTAGTTTCGGTATCAAAGCAGATTTCGGATTTAGAATTTAGGTGATCAGTCAATTTTGCAATCAATGCGACTTGCTCATTTGGATCATCAACCAATTGATAAGTATGTTCAACATCATTTATGGTTTTAAAGTTCACAAAATCTTGTGCAAATAAATCCTGCTGCACTAGATCCGATTTTTGATTGCCTGCTTTTTGCTCAACCTCTTTTCCAAATAAATCGTATTGTTTGTCTTGAGTACTAGAATTTTCATTTTTTGATTTTTCAACAAAGTCTTGTCCTAAAATACGCTTGCCAATGGTTTTAAATTCTAAATCATTAAATATTTCTGCTAATTCCTCTTTGTTCCATTCGCTTAACGAAAAATCTTCTTCATGAAATTCGCATGGTACATTTAAAATAATCGTTGCCAATTTTTTACTCATGAGGGCATCTGCTTTTCCTGCTCGTACTTTTTCACCAATAGCCCCTTTAATTTTATCTGCATTTTCTAAAACACCTTCTAAAGTTCCATATTCTTTTAAAAACTTAACCGCTGTTTTCTCTCCTACACCTTTTATTCCAGGAATATTATCAACAGCATCTCCCATCATTCCTAAAATATCAATTACTTGATCTACGCGTTCAATATCCCATTTTGCTAAAATTTCTTTAACTCCTAAAACTTCAGCTTTACTAAAACCAGATGCTGGCTTATACATAAATACTTTCTCATTTACCAGTTGCCCATAATCTTTATCGGGTGTCACCATATATACATCGTAACCAGCTTTAGAAGCTTGCACACTCAATGTGCCTATAATATCATCTGCTTCGTAACCTGGCACTTCAATAATTGGGATATTAAATGCTTTCAGCATTCTTTTAATATCAGGTACGGCTGTTAAAATATCTTCAGGTGTCTCTTGTCGGTTTGCTTTGTATGCGGCAAAATCATCATGGCGTTCTGTTTTATCTTTTGTATCAAAACATACCGCTAAATGGGTTGCTTTTTGGTTATTTATTAAATCCATCAATGCATTTAAAAAACCAAATTGAGCATTGGTATTTTTTCCAGTACTAGTTACCCTTGGGCTTCGAGCTAGAGCATAATAAGCACGAAAAATCAAAGCAAACGCATCCAGTAAAAATAATTTTTTGTCCATTTTGTGAAAGTAAGACAAAAAAGAGATTGTGACAATTTGAAAGAATAAAAAGCTTGTAACTACCTTTTTAATAACAAATAAAATGAGCTAAGCCCTGCTATTTTTTGTATTGATTTTATTAAAAATTATTTCTTTTTCCACAATACTTTTTATTCAAAGCGCATTTAATTATATTTGCAATTCTACAGCAACAAGTTCGTCATTATTTCACTCCCGTTATACAACGGGATAAAAAAAAAATGCCTAAAGACAACTCAATTAAGTCCGTTTTAATTATTGGTTCTGGTCCTATCATTATTGGTCAAGCTTGTGAGTTTGATTATAGTGGAACCCAAGCAGCTCGCTCTCTCCGTGAAGAAGGAATTGAAGTAATTCTTATTAATTCTAATCCTGCAACTATTATGACTGACCCCATGATGGCTGACAGAGTATATCTTTTACCATTGACAGTAGACAGTATTGAACAAATTTTAAAAGAAAATAAAATTGATGCTGTATTGCCTACAATGGGTGGTCAAACTGCCTTAAATTTGGCTAAAGAAGCAGAAGAATTAGGTATTTGGGAACAATATAATGTTCGTTTAATTGGTGTAGATATTAAAGCGATTGATAAAGCTGAAGATCGTGAGCAGTTTCGTCAATGGATGATACAATTGGGTGTAAACGTAGCAAAAGCTAAAACCGCGAATTCATTTTTAGAAGGAAAAGAATTCGCACAAGAAATGGGTTTTCCGTTAGTAATTCGTCCGTCATTTACGTTGGGTGGAACAGGCGGTGGATTTGTGAACGCACCAGAGGATTTAGATGAAGCATTAAATAGGGGTTTACAAGCAAGTCCTATTCATGAAGTGTTGGTTGAGCAAGCCGTGTTGGGTTGGAAAGAATTTGAATTGGAGCTTTTAAGAGATAGTGCTAATAATGTATGCATTATTTGTACAGTTGAAAACTTTGACCCAATGGGGGTTCACACAGGTGATTCAATTACAGTAGCGCCAGCTATGACGTTGAGTGACACCGCATTTCAATTAATGCGAAATACAGCCATTATGATGATGCGAGATTTAGGAAATTTTGCTGGAGGTTGTAATGTGCAATTTGCCATGAATCCTGAAACCGAAGAAATAATTGCAATTGAAATTAATCCGCGTGTGAGTCGCTCTTCGGCATTGGCAAGTAAAGCTACTGGGTATCCAATTGCCAAAGTGGCAACTAAATTAGCCATTGGTTATCGTTTAGATGAGTTAAAAAATCAAATTACTGGAAATACATCGGCGTTTTTTGAACCAACTTTAGATTATGTAATCGTAAAAATACCTCGATGGAATTTTGATAAATTTAAAGGGGCAAAAGATACTTTGGGTCTTCAAATGAAATCGGTTGGTGAAGTAATGGCCATTGGAAGAAGCTTTACAGAGGCTGTTCAAAAAGCTTGTCAAAGCCTTGAAAACAATGCAATTGGCTTGGGTTATTATGGCAAAAGCTTAATGAAAACAGATGATATTTTAGAAAGTTTAAAAACACCTAAATGGGATCGAATATTTAGAATAAAAGATGCATTGATGGCTGGTGTGAGTGTAAATTCTATTTCGAAAGCGAGTCATGGAATCGACAAATGGTTTTTAAATGAAATAAAAAAGTTGTGTGATATTGAAAAAGAAATAGCGAAATATAAATTAGATACTTTGCCGCATGATTTGTTACAAACTGCTAAAACCAATGGTTTTGGTGATGAGCAAATTTGCAGAATAATGAATGATGGTACGGAAGATGCGTTATATGAAAAACGAAAATCATTAGGCATTACTCGGGTGTTTAAAATGGTTGATACCTGTGCTGGTGAGTTTGAAGCGGTAACACCTTATTTTTATAGCACGTTTGAGAAGAAAAGTACAACAGCATAGTTTTACCCAAAATGCACTTGGGTCAACTGTTGTATTGAAGAAAATTTGCAATTTAATTAATGAACACTGAAATTATACATAATAAAATTTACGAAATAAGAGGGCATAAAGTGATGCTTGATTATGAAATTGCTGAAATGTACGAAGTAGAAACTAAACGTATAAATGAACAAGTTAAACGAAATATTGAACGTTTTCCAGAAGATTTTATGTTTCAATTAACTGAAAATGAATGGGAAATGATGCGTTCACAAATTGTGACTACATCAGATTCGAACTGGTCGCAAATTGCGACCAGTTCGAAAAAACATCGTGGAAAGTCATATTTGCCATTTGCTGACAGAAAAAATATTTCAAAACAAATCAATTCAATTAAAGATGAATTATCTGAACGAATTGACGAACAAGATGTACAAATTATTGAAATTTATCAAGTTTTAGATAAACTCATTCAAGATAAAGAAGAACAAAAGCCAGTTAAAAGAGAACCGATAGGTTTTAAATCAACTAATAAAAAACATTAAAAAGTCAAATCCCAAAATTCAAACAATTGGGCATTTAAAAAATTAAATTTATTATGATACACAACGAAAGCATCGTTACCGACAAAAAGAAAATCATCGTTTTAGGTTCAGGCCCCAATAGAATTGGCCAAGGAATTGAGTTTGATTATTGTTGTGTGCATGGTTTGCTAGCCATTAAAGAATGTGGCTATGAAGCAATTATGATTAATTGCAATCCAGAAACAGTGAGTACTGATTTTGATATGGCTGATAAATTATATTTTGAGCCTGTCAATTGGGAACATATTTATGAAATTATTGAGCATGAAAAACCAGCAGGTGTAATCGTTCAATTGGGTGGGCAAACAGCTCTTAAAATTTCTAAAAAATTACATGAAAAAAATATACCTATTATTGGAACAAGCTTTGATAATATGGATATTGCTGAAGATAGAGGCCGATTCAGTGATTTGTTGAAAGAATTAGAAATCCCCTATCCAGAATATGGTAGCGCAGTGAATGTAGATGAAGCGGTTGAAGTGGCTAAAAAAGTAGGTTATCCTGTATTGGTTCGTCCAAGTTATGTAATTGGTGGTCAACGAATGAAAATTGTAATCAATGATGAAGAATTAGAGAAAGCAGTGATCGGTATTTTAAAACACATTCCTGATAATAAAATATTAATTGACCATTTTTTAGATCGTTGCCAAGAAGCAGAAGTAGATGCCATTTACGATGGGGAACAAATTCATGTGATGGGAGTTATGGAACACATTGAACCAGCAGGTATTCACAGTGGTGATAGCCATGCCATGCTACCTTGTTTTAATTTGTCGCCTTTGTTAGTGACTACCATGGAGCACTATGCGTTAAAAATTGCAAAAGCATTAAATATTAAAGGGTTAATAAATATTCAGTTTGCAATCAAAGACAATACCGTTTATGTGATAGAAGCCAATCCACGAGCTTCAAGAACAACGCCGTTTATAGCGAAAGCATATCAAATTCCTTATTTGAATATTGCAACTAAAATTATGTTAGGTGAAAATAAATTAACAGATTTTACTTACGATAAAAAACTTACTGGATTTGCCATTAAAGAGCCTGTTTTCTCTTTCGAAAAATTCCCTGGCGTGAGTAAAGAATTGGGACCCGAAATGAAATCCACTGGTGAAGCAATTCGTTTCATTAAAGATTTACGTGACCCTTATTTTAGACAATTATACAAAGACAGAAGTATGTATTTGAGTAAGTAAGAAGAAATTTATGATGCGAAAATATTTTCAAATTTCTTTATTAGTTACACTGTTACTGAGTTTATTTGCTTCCTGTAAATCAATAAGACAATCAAGTTATATTGAAAAAAGATTTCTTCTAGCAAAAGTTAATGATTCTGTTATAATAAAAGACAAAATGCCTTACGAGGTGGTTTTAGTCAAGTATGTTGAAAGTGGATATAGTCTTCCTGCTTTTAAATCCGCTAAATCTACCAAATGGTCTTCTATTGATATTACGATTAATGACACCGTGAACAACAATCGTTTTGCGTTAGATGATCGAAAAGCAGTCTTTGAATTTTTGAAAAATGACGCATTTGGAATTCAATATTTAAAAGAGTTTAAGCGTAAAAAATCGAATCAAAAAATTCACCGTTATTCATCCATTGGCGCAATGATTGCTGGTATTTATCTTTTAGCAATTTCTGAAGATGGGATTGGAGGATATTCCACAAAAAGAGAAACGGTTTTGGGCAATACGGGTGGTTATTTACTTACAGCAGGTTTTTTAAATTGGATCGGAGGTGCATTTGGAAGAGCTGTGAACAGAAGACCAGTACCTATGAAGGCGATGTATCACTATTACTTTGGACCATTACCGAAAAAAATTCCAAGGGTTTCTCGAGCAGAAAGGAAACAAATCATAAAACTATTTAAATCATTTTAGTTTTCAAATTCGGACATCTTGTATCAATGAAATTCGTAGAAGGATGAAAAATGAATGTCGGAATAATTTATGATATCTCTATTAGTTTGTATCGACATTGTATATTTGAAAAAAGTTATTCGTTTGCATGAAAATTATTTCCTATTTAGTTAAAAACAAGTGGTCATTTTTATTAGTGATCAGTATCATTTTAGAAATGATGCTGCACAGCAGTTGGCTTGGTTTTTTTGGAATCTATTTTAGTCAATGGGTAATCATTCTTTTAGGCAGCTTAATTTGTATATCTGGCTATCATTTGTTTCAGCATAATTGGCAGGATAGTGAATATGAAATCAGTTCATTGAAATGGATTGTTTTCACATTATTATTTATAGGATTGTCTATTTTTTCTATTCACCTATTTAATGTGAAGGTCTTACCTGTAAAAATTGATCCAGTTTCTTCAGATGTGATTCCAACATTACAAGCATACAATAAACGATTATTGACGAATCAATATGTATATGCTTTAGTTCCTTATAAAGGCTATCATGTTGTTCCAAACTATTTGCCCATGCAATGGTTGCCATACTTACCAGCAGAGTGGTTGCAAATAGATTATCGCATATATGGATTAATTTATTATTTAATTGGATTTGCAGCAATTACCGTTTACTCTATAAGAAAAAATGTCAATTTAGTGGAAGTTGTTTTAAGAACGATAGCCCCTTTTTTTCCTGTAATAATGTATGCTTATTATGATTTGGGAACATTAACAATGTCCATCGAACAGGTGATTGTAGTTTACTATTTATTTTTAGCAATGGCTTTATTTACAAAGCGTTGGTGGGTATTGGCAACAGCGATTTCATTTTGTTTATTGTCTCGTTTTTCATTTGTTTATTGGTTGCCCTTCTTAATCATTTTTGCATTTTATCAATTTCATTGGAAGCAGGCAATTTATATGGGAATTTTTGTATTGCTCTTTGCATTGTATATTTATGTCATTCCGTTTATGAGTAAAGATGCTACTATTTTTATGAGAGGCATACAATATTATGTAGATGCAGCACCAAATGAATGGATTCAAAAAGGTTGGCAACAAGCCACAGATCCTCCTTTTCATTTGGCAAAAGGATTAGGATTTAATATATATTTTAATGATTTCGGGAAAGGTTCATTAACTGAAAAAATTGCAGCTTGTAGGCATTTTCAATTAGTCATTTGCCTATTTATTGCCATGGCCTCTGGCTATATTTTGATTAAGAAAAAAAGCAATTTATCGGCTCCATTTTTTGCACTTCTATCTCTGAAAATATACATGGTATTTTTTTATCAATTTATTCAAGTGCCTTACATTTATTTACAATGGGTGACCATTGGAATTTCTATGATTATTTTAATAAAAGCACCCTTGTTTAGATTGGCTAAAAACTAATAATTATCATATCCGCTTTTACGATACGCTTTTAAAAACAACGCGCCTAAATTTTTGTAAGGAGGAACATAATCGTCAAATAAATTTTTCATGTCTCCAGAGGGAAATTGTTTTGCTAATTGAGTCCACATTTGTACCCAGTCGATATCTTTTCCTTCTAACAATCGTTGATTAAATGCTCTAATAATTGGTCCATTTATTTTTCCACTTCCAATTTGTTTGGTAGATACAATTTGAGCATCTTCTGAATGATTCAATACTGTAGATAAATTTTGATAAGCTCCACAAGCACCTAAAATAACTACTTTATGTCGAGAATTAATATGATCTAATGTTCCTGAAAGATGATAGCTATGTCCTCGATGAATAATAACTGACGGTGAAATTTCATTTTCATCTAAAAAATCTTGCAATGCATTTTGAGCTTTTTCATCATTGGGTTCATCGAGTGGTTTATTTGCAAAAATAATGACGGGCTTTCCTTTAATAGATGAAATTTTTACCCAATAATCATTGGATTTGTCTACTTTCCAATCTGGCGCACTAAATCCATTTACATAGCTATTAAAAACTCCTTTCCCATCTTCATCACCATAAAAAAATACTTGCTGATATACAATACCACTGTCATTAATCAATTTAGAGTAAGGCATAACAGTAATTGGTGGAATCCCTAATTTTGCGGTAATAGAATCATTGCTGGAAGTAAGCATCGTATATAAAATATCATAAATTTTAAATCCACGATTATCATGTCCAATGCTGTCCTTTTCTCTATTTTTTTTGATTTGAAAAACAATAACTTTCATTAATGCGGAGTCGGTAATGCTTCCAAAAGAATTGGCTACATCAACCGCCCCCTCTAAATCCCCTTCTAAAGAATTATCTAATCCTGTAACGAAATTGCGCATTAATGCTTGTTTGTTGCTATCCTGCATAGTCGATAAAAAAGTAGGTAGCGTATTGTAGTTTGCGCACAATCGTAAAAAAGTTCTAAATTTATCTTTACCAATTCCATTCAAAAATTCATATCCAGTTTTTGGTTTCATCCTTATTAATAAGCGATTAAAACAACCTAAAAAACTACTGGTGTATAAATCATCACTTCCATAAACCATCACATAATAAATTTCTGTTGCCGTTAAATTATCCACCGATTTAAATCGAATAACGTCCGTTTGTTCATGCAATTCATTCATAGAAGTTACATATTTTGATGCTACATGAACCAGTTCTTTATCATACATTTTACGCAATTCAGAAGTAATGTATGCTTGACGAATAACAATTAGTTTCTTAAAATAATCATCTTCATTTTCAGTTATTTTATCAATACTTGAAATCGTTTCTTTTCCTTTGGCCAATTCATCTACAAAAAAGATTGCTTTTAATGGAGTTTTTGAACTGTCCGCAATTTTTATGATTGATCGCACATAAGGCGACTTATTCCTTCGAATTATTTCACGTTCAACAGCAGTTGATGTGGCATAATTTAAAATAATTTTAGGATTCTTCGGGGCTGCTTTTTCAACCACTACATCAGCTGCAGACGCCGAATTCATAGTACTTATTTTCTTAATGAGTATGTCAGGATACTGCTCGCTCATAACATTCATTAAGGCAACCATTGCATCATTGTCTCTATCAAATAAAGGGGAAATGACATACATTGCTTTGTTCACATTTTTTTTAACATACGCAGCTAAATTTTTATTATGTATGCCTTTTATAACGTAATACGTCTGATCAAATAATTGAGCGTAATATGGAATGTCTATGTACCCATCGTTAAAATCAGTATTAAATAATTTAAGATTATCAATTACACGACCTAAATATTTTCTTTTTATTAAATCATCTTTTTCATTGTTTTCAATATAGGCTACTGTTTTATTTGTTTTACTAAAAATAGCATTCGATATAATGCCTGTTTTACTAATATCCTCATTGTAATCAATCATTTTATCATAAACCCCATCAGAAACATCTGCTTTCTTTTGCTCCCGTTCGATCATTAAATGCAATTGTTTCCTTCCTGCACTAATCTCACTTTTGTTTAGTATGGTATCAGATAAAATTTCAGTTTGAGACCATCCAAACGTAGCTAATACAAGTAGAATAAATAGCAAGAACAATTTTTTCATTGAAAGAAATTTGTTGTAAATGTATATAATTTGTGGCAAGATAAATCGATGATTTGATATAATTAGTAATTTTGAAATTGGCACATTGACACATAAAAATTATCTTTGCCCACTATGTTAGATAAGTTAGAGGCTATAAAAGGTCGTTTTGAAAATATTGGAGTATCGCTTACCAATCCAGAAGTTGTATCTGATCAAAAACGATTTTC
>CANHJA010000028.1 GCA_947460795.1 Bacteroidota bacterium
AAAACCAAATTTTTTAATTAATGTAAAAAAAGACCATGCTCTTCAACATCCAAATTGGACGATGGGCGCAAAAATAACAATCGACTCTGCAAGCCTTATGAATAAAGGATTAGAGATGATTGAAGCAAAATGGTTATTTGGTTTGCAAAATGAGCAAATTGAGGTATTAATTCATTCTCAATCAATTATTCACTCAATGGTGCAGTTTGAAGATGGCAGTGTAAAAGCTCAAATGGGATTGCCTGATATGAAGTTACCAATTCAATATGCATTAGCTTATCCTCAACGAATAAAAAATAATTTCAAACGATTGGATTTTAAAAATTATCCCAATTTTACGTTTGAACAACCAGACTATAAAACATTTAAAAATTTAGCATTAGCAAAAGACGCAATGTTTAAAGGTGGAAATGCAGCTTGTGTTTTAAATGCTGCCAATGAAATCGTAGTGGACGCCTTCTTAAAAAACAAAATTGGTTTTTTAGAAATGAGTGAGATTATAGAACAATGTTTGGAAAAAATAACCTTTATAGAAAAACCTAGCTTACAAGATTATATTTCTTGCAATACAGAAACAAGATTGTTGGCATCAACTTTAATAAAATAAAAATACAATAAACAATATGCATTTATTAGCAATTGATTGGCATTTAGTAGCCATAAAATCAGGACAATTGATTTTGGCTTTAAGTATATTAGTCATCCTTCACGAATTTGGTCATTATATTACAGCACGATGGTTTGGTTGTCGTGTTGAGAAATTTTATTTATTTTTTGACCCATGGTTTTCAATTTTTAAGAAAAAAGTGGGCGATACTGAATATGGTGTGGGTTGGCTTCCATTAGGCGGATATGTGAAAATAGCTGGAATGATAGACGAAAGCATGGATACTGAAGCCATGAAACTTCCTGCCAAAGAATGGGAATTTAGAAGTAAACCAGCTTGGCAACGTCTCATCATTATGTTGGGTGGTATTATTATGAATGTTTTAGTAGCGATCGTAATATTTTCAATGATTTTATTTAAATATGGAGAAAATAAAATTCCAATGTCATCATTGAAAAACGGAGTTGCTTTTCAAGACAGTATTTACAATCAAATTGGATTTCAAAATGGAGATAAAATTGTTGCTGTAGATGGAAAAACAATTACTTATTTAGATGACGCGGCTTTAAAAATTTTAATGGGCAAAACAGCTGAAGTTGAACGCAATGGTGTAAAACAATCATTGTCTTTTCCTGAGAATTTAATAGGCACTTTAATTGAAAGTAAAAAGAAAGGCGGTTCAATGATGTTGATCCCTCGTATGCCCGCTATTATTGGTTCGTTCGATGGAATGAATGAAAAATCACCAGGAAAAGATGCTGGTATTTTAGAAGGTGATATTGTTTTATCAATCAACAACTTACCAGTTAATTTCTTTGATGAAATGCGCCCAATTTTACAAAATTCAACTGGCAATACGGTCGATTTAAAAGTACTAAGAAAAACAGACACTGTTTCAATAACATCGAAATTAAATGCAGAGAAAAAATTAGGTGTTCCTCCAATTTCAGATTTTGATCAATTGCAAAAAATGGGCGTCTTAAAAAACGAACACAAAAGCTATGGTTTTTTTGAAAGTATTCCTGCAGGAATTGCACTTACAAATGATAAATTGATGGGCTATATTGACCAGTTTAAAAAAATGTTACAACCAAAAACAGGCGCTTACAAAGGATTAGGTGGTTTTAAAGCCATTGCCAATGCCTTTCCTAGTTCTTGGAATTGGGAATCATTTTGGAACATAACAGGTTTCCTTTCCATCGTTTTAGCCTTTATGAATTTATTGCCAATTCCTGCATTGGATGGTGGACATGTAATGTTCACATTATATGAAATGATTACCCGCCGTAAACCCAATGAGAAATTTTTAGAATATGCTCAAATGGGCGGTATGATCTTATTAATGTTGTTGATGGTGTATGCCAATGGAAATGATTGGTTTGGTTGGGGAAAGTAAACCAAATAAAATAACAATAAAAAATCCTCTTTATAAAAGAGGATTTTTTTATTTAAAAATTTATCAACCAAAGAATATAGGGATTGCATTATCCAAATAAATCACCTTGCTTACTTTCTTCATCGCTTTCTACATTGAGTAAATTAATTTCTAATAAATCGCTTTCGCATAATTTACTACCAATTGCTTTCCAGCCCATTACATCTACAAAGTCTTCAAGGTTGATTGTTTCTTCGCTGGGTAGAAACTTCTTTTTGCCTTTTTTAATCTTCACTATTGGCGAAGGATTAGAGGTCACCCATTCTAAGTAGTTTCCATTGCCTTCTTTAATAAATTGAAAATTGGTATTCATTGTGAGGGTTTCTATTTTAAAACGTTTAACGTTAAACTGCTTTTTATCTGCATCAAAATATACAGCGGTTAAAATAGCTTGCGGTTTAAATTTCTCAATAGATATCACTTTATCAGCATCGAAGCGATTTGTTAATTCTGTATTGCAAAGCACATAGGTACCATCGCTGTACATGGTAACAATTTTATCTTCCTCATTAAAACTGCCTAAATACATCCCTTTTTCATCAGTATTTAAACGTCCAACGATATCATCATACCAAATTTTTCGTCCACCCAAACTGGAGGTACCTTTCATTCTTAACTTCACTCCTTTTACAGGGTATTTAGTTACTTGATTACCCATAGAGCCACGTCCTTTAATGCTTAACTCTTCAAAATCAAAATCGAATGTTTTTATTTTTGCTTTACAAGCTGCACTCAATGAAATAGAGACAATTTCACTTTCCCCATTTCCGTTAGAAGTAAAATATAATATTTTAGATTTTGGTGAACCCTTTGTCAAATCATATTCTTTATTCAGGGTGATGCCTGTTACATTAAAGCGCTTAGCATAAGAAACTCCTGTTTTCCCATCTACATAAATTACATTAAATGTAGTTCTGTCATCTGCTTTTTTAAATATTTCGGCATGAATAATATCCTTTCCAACAAACACTTTATCGGCTACTTTAAATACTTTCATTTTACCTTCCCTTGTAAAAGCAATAATATTGTCTACGTCTGAGCATTCAAACATGAGCTCGTCTTTTTTCAAACTCGTACCAATAAAACCTTCAGCCCAATTCGCATATATTTTTGTATTGGCTATGGCAATGTCAGCAATTTGAATGGTATCAAAAACTTTTATTTCTGTTGCACGTTCTCTGCCTTTACCATATTTTTTTAATAAATTTTCATAATAGGCCACCGCATAATCTGTCAAGTGTTCTAAATGTTGTTTGGTTTCTGCAATGCTGTTTTCTACTCCTTTTATATGTTCATCTGCTTTAAATGAATCAAATTTAGAAATTCGTTTAATTTTAATTTCAGTTAATCGAGTAATGTCTTCAACTGTAATTTCTCTTTTAAATAATTTTTTATAAGGCTTCAAACCTTTGTCTATGGCCTCCAGTACGCCTTCCCAAGTTTCTTCTTCCTCAATATCACGATATATTCTTTTTTCGATAAATATTTTTTCTAACGACGAGTAATGCCAATTATCTTCTAACTCTCGAAGTTTTAATTCGAGCTCTTGTTTCAATAATTCTTTGGTTTGCTCTGTTGATATTTTTAATAATTCAGTTGCTGTGATAAAAATAGGTTTATCATCCACAATTACACAAATATTTGGTGAAATAGAAACTTCACAATTCGTGAATGCATACAATGCATCAATTGTTTGATCTGGTGTAACCCCTACAGCCAATTGAATTTCAATTTCAACCATGGCAGCTGTGTTATCAGTTACTTTTTTTATTTTTATTTTCCCTGAGTCATTTGCTTTTACAATACTTTCAATAATAGAGGGAACAGTAAGCCCATAGGGAACATCTTTTATTAATATCGTTTTACTGTCTACTTTTTCGATGTGACAACGCACTCGAACTTTCCCTCCTCTTTTCCCATCGTTGTAATTAGTAACATCAATCATGCCACCTGTGATAAAATCTGGGAATAATTCAAATTTTTTCCCTTTCAAATATTTGATGGATGCATCAATTAGCTCACAAAAATTATGCGGTAAAATTTTAGTTGAAAGCCCTACTGCAATCCCTTCCGCACCTTGTGCTAGTAACAAAGGGAACTTCATAGGTAAATTTACAGGCTCATTTTTTCTACCGTCATAACTCAATTGCCACTCTGTAATTTTATTATTAAAAGCAACATCTAACGCAAATTTTGATAAACGAGTTTCAATGTAACGAGGAGCAGCCGCACTGTCTCCTGTTCGCACATCACCCCAGTTTCCTTGCGTATCCAGCATTAAATCTTTTTGACCAATATTAATGATGGCTTCAGCAATACTGGCATCTCCATGAGGATGGTATTGCATCGTTTGCCCAATTACATTGGCTACTTTATTAAAACGACCATCATCCATTTCTTTCAAAGCATGAAAAATACGTCGTTGCACAGGCTTTAATCCATCCAAACCAGCAGGTACTGCTCGTTCTAAAATAACATAACTGGCATAATCTAAAAACCAGTTTTGATACATGTCATTGACATGGTTCGTTTTATTTTCGTTGTTTTCTATATTTATCTCTTCTGACATCTAATACAGTTTAAAATTAAAAAATAGCAAGCTATTGTAAATTTAATAATTGCTCTGCCGACATAAAAGCAGTATAATAAAACCATTTTATTATACTGATATAATAATCGATATTGTTGCAAATGTAATTTTTAAACTAAAAAATAAAACAATATAGTTAATAACATTTATGTTGAATAAATTTTTGAAGTCAAGTGTTTATAATATGTATTTTTGTTTTTTGTGAAAAAAATATTCTTAAGTATCGTTGTTTTAATATCCTTTGCTTTTACTACAAAAAGCATAGCACAATCTGTTTTGAATTATCAAAACATCGTTGTAGATACTCATTTGACTACTGTAAAACAAAAATATCAAGCAGTTTTAGGAGCACACCCTTTAGTTTCGGAAGAAAAAAAAGGAGCAACTGGTAAAATAATACTTCGAAATGTAGAAAACAGAACAGGAATTTTTTTAATAACTTTATTCTTGTTGTTTGTGTTTGCAGGAATTAAAAATGCTTTTTTTAGATATTTTTCTAATTTATCTATGGTGTTCACAACCATAAATAGTTCAAAAAGACAATTGAAAGAACAATTAGACAATAATTCGAGAGCCTCGGTTTTATTCTTAGCGCTTTATTTCTTTAGTGTTTCATTTATATTTTATTTGTTGTTTTTAAACGAGTCGTTTTTCCCATCAAAATACATTTCTATGGCAAAATATGGTATTTGTTTATTAGCAACCATCAGTTTTTATTTTATTAAAAATGGGTTGGTAAAAATGCTGGCTTGGATATTCAATAGAGAAAACAATTATCATGATTATCAGTTTACAAATACCATGATTAATGAATTTACTGGATTATTTCTATTTCCTCTCAGCATATTTTTATTATTATTTAATGGAAAACTAGTAAGCATCATACTTACCATCAGTATTTTATTATTGGTAGCCATGAATTTATTCAAATATATTCGATTAATAGGCTTGATGAAAAAAATGTTGAGCATGAACTTTATACACTTTTTTTTGTACCTTTGCGCCTTTGAAATTATGCCACTGCTTGTTTTGATTAAAGTAGCACGTTAGTTTTTTTCGATTGATAATTTAAATAAGAATACTTAACTAATTATTTTCTATGCCAAAAGTTGCGAACAAAAATGAGGTTAAAAAGCCTATTAAATCTGCCAAGGGGAAGGCTGTTGTTTCTACAACAATTAAAAAAGTTGCATCTAAAGTTGAAGCAAAAAAAGCAGAAAAAACGAAAAAAGCAGTAAAAAAACGTCCATCAACGGCAGAGAAGTCAACATTTGGCAAAAGAATGAGTGAACCATTAGGCGTAATATTTTTAGACGACAAAAAACCTTCAACAAAAAAGCCAGTAGTAAAAAAAGCCGCTACAAAAGCGGCAGTAAAACCAACGAATAAGAAAGTAAATTCAATAGTTGAACCGAAAACAATTAAAAAAATATTAGTAGCACAACCTCGTCCTGAATCTGAGAAATCACCCTATTTTGAGTTAGAAAGAAAATACAATATCGAATTAGATTTTTGTCCTTTTATTTTAGTAGAGGGGATTCCAGCAAAAGATTTTAGAAAACAACGCGTTGAAATTAAAGAATATACTGCTATCATATTTAACAGCAGAAATGCGATAGATCATTTTTTTAGAATCGTTGATGAATTAAAAATCAAGATTTCCCCTGAAATGAAATATTTCTGCATAACAGAAGCAATTGCTTTATATCTTCAAAAATTCATTGTGTATAGAAAACGTAAAATATTTTTCGGCAGTGATGGCACCGTCAATAAAATGTTAGAAGTAATTACTAAACACAAATCGAAAGAAAAATATTTAGTCCCTTTAAATGACATTTGTCGTGCTGAAACCTTAGATTGCTTGGCTAAAAATAATTTAGAGCATGTAGAAGTAATGTTGTACAAAACTGTTTGTAACGATGTGAAAGATTTATTAAAAAAGAAACATGATATGATTGTTTTCTTTACGCCAGGAGGTATTAAATCATTGTTTGAAAATGCACCTAAATTTGTTCAAAAAGACACTTATATTGGAGCATTTGGTCCAATAACAAGTAAAGCAGTTGAAGATGCAGGATTGCAATTGCAATTAAAAGCGCCTATGCCCAATGCGCCTTCAATGGTAGCCGCCTTGGATATTTTTTTAGCCGCACAGTTAAAGAAAAAAAAATAACAATTCTCCTATTTTTCTTCTTTTTTACTGTTTTCTAATTTTTCTTTTTGCTTAGCTTCCCTTCGTTCACGTTGCAAATCGTCGTATTCTAAAAATTGTCTTTTAGTTAATACTTTACGATATTCTTCATCCCGCTTTTTAAATACAGTATAGTACACTTGTTTCATAGCTTCTTTTTCTGTGTGTGCTGCAAATGCCGAATCTAATTGTTGAGAAACAACTAAATTGATTACGTACACTTTTTTTGTTGTGCTAGAATCTAATTTCAAGTCATCCACCATTTGTTTAGTGTAATAAGTTGCTTTTTCTTCCGGCGTTCTTTTTTTGTAGCTTTGATTAAAAGCACTGTACACACTGAAAGAAAGAATAAGTAGTAGGCTTATTTTTTTCATAGGTTTATTTTTTGATTTATAAAAACACCACTTGAATTTAAACAATGGATGTAGGAGGTGTCTTTGATTACTTGCGTTTAGTAAATGTAGAAATTTCTATATACTTTCCGTGTATTTTTTTGTTAATCGTGTCGAATTCCTTCCATCACTTTAAAAACGTGCTTTAAATAAGGAAACAAAGCTTGCATGGTTTCTTTGGCTCCATTGGTTGATCCAGGCAATGTAATAATTAAAGTACTTCCCACAAAACCTGCAATTCCTCTTGATAGCATTGCATATGGTGTTCGTTGTTGTCCATAATTTCTAGCAACCTCCATAATCCCAGGAATTTCTCTTTCAATTAATTCTGCAACAGATTCTGGTGTTACATCTCTTGGAGACAACCCCGTTCCCCCAGTAAATAAAATTAAATCAAATTTTTCTTCTACTAATTTTTTAACTGTGTTTTGTATGCCTGTTTTTTCATCTGGAATGATAGAATAATGCGAACTGTGTATAGCTGATTTTTCTAATAATGAAATAACGGCTTTGCCAGCTTTGTCTTCTTTTTTGCCAGCACTCACTGAGTCACTACAAACCACTACAGCCGTTTTTATTTCCCTCGTCATTTTATCTTGAAATGAGGATTTCCCTCCTTTTTTATTCAATAATTTGATGGAAGAAATTTCTATATTTTTATCAATTGGCTTGAGCATATCATACATTGTGAGTGCTACAATAGATGCACCGTGCATGGCTTCTACCTCTAATCCTGTTTTGTAAATGGTGGCTGCTTCTACAAAAATATGAATAGTTAAATTGTCAATTTCATGTCGAATATGCGTGTATTCAATTGGCAATGGATGGCAGTCAGGAATAACATCACTTGTTTTTTTTACCGCCAATAAACCTGCCGCCCTCGAAAACTCAAAAACATCTCCTTTGGGAACTCGTTTTTCAATAATTGCTTTTATTGTTTCTTCGCTACTCACTCGTATTTGTGCAGTGGCAGTGGCAAATCGTAAAGTACTTATTTTATCAAGAATATTAACCATGTTACAAATTTAGTAGAAAGAATTTACTAGAAAGAAGTTAAATTTTATTGGAAGCAAATTCAATCTGTTAATTGATAAATCAATGGTGTAGAATTTGAAATTTGATATTACTTTTGTTGCTGTGGCTAAAAAGAAATCTCCATCTACATTTTTGATTAAACTGAAACGTATTGTTTTAGGACTCATTGTTGCGAATGTATTATTCATTGTATTAACCAAATGGATAAATACTCCCATCACTACAGTTATGATTGGCTCCATAATTAAAGGAAATGGGTTAACAAGAGAGTATATTTCGTACGAAGAAATGGGTCGAAATGCAAAGCTAGCTGTGGTTTGTAGCGAAGATCAACTTTTTCCTGATCACAATGGATTTGATATGGATGCGATTAAAAAAGCAGTGAAATACAACAACGATCCAAAACATAAAAAGATATTAGGCGCCTCAACTATTTCACAACAAACAGCAAAAAATGTTTTTCTTTGGAATGGTAGAAACTGGTTTCGCAAGGGACTAGAAGTGTATCATACATTTATGATTGAACTCATTTGGGGTAAAAAAAGAATTTTAGAAACCTATTTGAATGTTGCCGAAATGGGTAAAGGCATTTTTGGCATTCAAGCAGCATCTCAATTTTATTTTAAAAAAGACGCTAAGAAACTAACGAAAAGCGAAGCCGCTTGGATTGCTGCAATTCTTCCAAATCCTGCAGTTCGGAGTGTAGAAAATCCATCTTCATCATTGGTAAAAAAACATAAATGGATTTTGAAACAAATGAATAATTTGGATGATGATGAAGAAACCATGAAACTAATTAACGATATTACAAATAAATAATAAAAGAAATAAAAAATGAAAATAGCTGTTGTTGGTGCTACAGGATTGGTAGGCAGTAAAATTTTACAAGTTTTAGAAGAACGAAATTTTCCAGTAACAGAACTTATTCCCGTTGCATCTCAAAAATCAATTGGAAAAGAAATTTCATTTAAAGAAAAACAATATAAAGTTGTTTCCTATCAAGATGCAATTGCTGCAAAACCAAGTATAGCTATATTTTCAGCAGGTGGATCTACTTCGCTAGAATTAGCCCCTAAGTTTGCCGAAGCTGGTATTTATGTTATTGACAATTCATCGGCATGGCGAATGAATCCCAATAATAAATTAATTGTTCCAGAGGTGAATGGAAACGTGTTGACTAAAAATGATTACATCATTGCCAACCCCAATTGCTCTACCATACAAATGGTAATGGTGTTGAAGCCCCTGCATTTAAAATATAAAATTAAACGAGTTGTCGTTTCTACCTATCAATCAGTAACTGGTACTGGCGTAAAAGCAGTAACACAACTCAATAATGAACGAAATAAAATAGATGGAGAAAAAGTCTATCCATATCAAATTGATATGAATATCATTCCTCAAATAGATGTGTTTACCGAAAATGGATATACCAAAGAGGAAATGAAAATGATTTTGGAAACTAAAAAAATTTTGCAAGACGAAAGCATCCAAGTGACGGCAACATGTGTGCGCATTCCAGTGATGGGTGGCCACAGTGAAAGCGTGAATATTGAGTTTGAAAACGATTTCGATTTGGCAGAAGTAAGAACACTTTTAGAAAATTTTGATGGTGTAACTGTTGTTGACAATATCGACAATTTGCAATACCCAATGCCATTGCATGCACATGATAAAGACGATGTATTTGTGGGCAGACTTCGTAGAGATGAGACTCAAAAAAATACGCTGAACTGTTGGATAGTTTCTGATAATTTACGCAAAGGAGCCGCAACCAATGCGGTACAAATTGCAGAGAGATTATTACAAGAAAAGTTTGTTTAAAGGATCGGTTAAATAAAAATCAATCCAAAACTGGACGTTTTTTTGAGAACTTAATTTAACTTATGAGGAGCTACCAATTCAAACTCAGGAATATTGATACTGAACATATTTTTATTCAACATGTTTTCCATTTGGTACTTTCCCACCATTCTTCCTATTTCCGTGCGAATGCTCACACCCGACATATATTGAAATGATTCTCCTGGCTCTAAAATAGGTTGTTGTCCTACAACACCTTCTCCTTCTACTTCTCTGTGAGTGGCATTGCTATCAAAAATTTGCCAATGTCGACGTAATAATTTAACAGGGAAGTTTGATAAATTATCAATAGTAACCTTATAAGCAAATGCATGTTCATTCAACAATGGATTAGATTGTTCATAGTTATAGTATGTTTCTACTGTTATGCTAATTCCTTGTGTTATAAGTTGTACCATGATAGTTAGAGTTGTGTAAAAATATGATTATTTTCCTTTTTAACATTTATTCATCAAGAGATAATAATTCCGTTAAGTATAGTTGAGTCAAACGCTGCTTTTCGGGCTTCTATTTCAAAAGGATTGTTGTAGTAACCCTTTTGAAAACTGTATTTGATATATTTATATAAAAATACAAAAGCACCTTCTCTTTTCCATTGTTTTACATGCATAATTTCATGCCGAAGTAAATTTTCTGAGTTAAGTAGTTCTTGTTTTGTTATTTGATGTAAATAAATAGTGTTCATGAAAACAATAGCACAATTGTTTGTTCGTAATTTCAACGAAGCGAATTTGGCAATCCATGATTTTTCTTTTACAAATACATTCATTTATTTCCAAAGTTTTAAAATCTGTTGGGCATGCTCTTTTGATTTTACTTTATCAATGATATGCGCAATTTTTCCTTCTTCATCAATTAAAAAAGTAGTGCGCAAAACACCCATGTATTTTCTTCCATACATGCTTTTCTCACCCCATACTCCATATTTTTCTAAAATGGCATGGTCTGTATCGGCTAATAAATGATAAGGTAATTGTTGTTTTTCAATAAATTTTACATGAGAAGCCTCGTCATCCGGACTAATGCCAATTACCTCCATGCCCGCTTTTGTTAAGGAAGAATAATGATCTCGAAGATTGCAAGCTTCTACGGTGCATGTAGGGGTCATATCTTTAGGGTAAAAAAACAATACCACTTTTTTGCCAGTTAAATCCTTTAAGGATATTTTTTTTCCATCTTGATTTTTTAAAGAAAATGAAGGTGCTTTTTTTCCTACTTCGAGTGTTGTTGCCATAATTTTATCGTGTTAAAGTGTAACTTATTTTTTGAATATTATTGTTTTCATCATACGCCATAACGGTTAATACATGAGATCCTAAAGGAAAATGATTATCGATTTCATAATAAAAAAGATCTCCTTTCTGAACCACTCTCAACCACTGACCATCTACAAAAGCTTCTACTTTTTTTACAGTTGTAGTTTCGTCCTTCACAACGAAATTAAGTTGTTTAAGACTTCCTATTGTAGTGTTATTTTTTATAGTAGATAGAATGGACGGCGCCTTTTGGTCAATGACGATTTTGTAATTTCCAAATTCACAAATAGTTGCTTTTACTTTTCCATTTATCAAGGTAGCTGCAATCCCTTTTTTAGCAGTTTCAATTCCATAAGGATAACGAACAACAGCAATTTTATCTTTTAAAGATAATGGGATTGGTGATTTTGGTACCAATAGAATATCGAAATAATCATGTATAGGAACTTCAGGAGTATGCACTTTGTATATATAAGAATATTCAGTATTAGACGGTTTTATAGATGTGTTAAAATAGATATTATCATACAATCGGTCTGGTGCCAATACAAAGCTTAATTTGTCATTTTGAAAACTATTTTGGACGCCGGCTACAAACACATTATTGCCCACCACTTTAGAGGCAGGTTTATCACTTTTTATAGTAAATGACAGGCTCGATTTATTATAACGTGTATCATATATTTCAATTCGAATTTTTTTTGAAGTACCTGCTGGCAAGTATAGCACACCATTGCTGTTGCTAAAATCTTTATAGATTGGTAATTTGTCATTGGGAAGTTTTCGGCAAAGTTGAATCCAAGGACCATTTCTTTTCTTGGTTTTATAATCGACTAAAGCATTCATGTATCGAGTAATATCATAGGAAATATTGTCCATTTGCCAAGCAAAAAAGGGTTTATCGTCAACATACATGTTCATCTCAAAAATGCCTAATGTACCGGTAGCGATTTCCATAAAATCCTCACCTGTAATTCCAAAAAATACTTGATCGGAATGGACTGTAATATTTTCTCTCGATAATTTACTGTTGAAAACACGCAGTAATCTTGGGCTTTGTTCGTAAATACTTTTAGCGCCGTCATATATAGCTAATTTTTTCAGTAAGGGAGCTTTTTTATCTTTCCAATTAAAAAATAACAATCCATTTAATGGTGCTTCTGTTTTGGTATCTCTTATTTCAAAGTGAAGATGTGGGCCTTCTGATGAACCTGTGTTACCACTCCATGCAATAAAAGCACCTTTTCTTACTGGAAACTGGTGAGGCAAAAAAAGAAGATCCATGTTCCAATTTTTCTTCTTGTATTGTTGCGCTCTGATATAGTTCTCAAGTTCGGGATAAAATTTATTTAAATGTGCATACAAAGTAGTGTAAGCTCCATGTGTAATGTATATGGCATTTCCGAATTCGCCAGCGCCAATTTTTACTCTAGAAACATAGCCATTCGCTACACTTCTCACCGTTTGATTTTCTTTGCTTTCGGTTCTAATATCTATCCCTGAGTGAAAATGATTGGGACGACATTCTCCAAAGTTACCAATAATTGAAATTGGAATATCTACTGGATTTTGAAACGTAGATGGATATTTTTTCTTTAAAAATAATGATTGCGCACTGGTGCTAAATGAACTGCCCCAATAAAAAATGATTAGTAACGAAACACGATTAAAATACATCGATTTACGTTTTCTAAATTTATTTTTCATGTGATTTTTGAGCGAATTTTTACTTTTTAAGCTGTTTCTGTTTCAGTATTTGATTGCACATTTGTTTCTATTTCATTTTCTAGAGTTTTCCCTTTTGAAAGCATTTTACCTTGAAAAACAAATATGGAAATTACACCACCCGAAATGGCTGCATCCGCTAAATTAAAAACAGGTCTAAAAAATTCAAAATCTTCACCACCCCAAATAGGAAACCAAGTTGGATATGTACCTTTTAATACAGGAAAATAAAGCATATCAACCACTCTACCATGAAACATGTCGGTGTAACCTTGTCCCCAAGCGGTCCATTTAGCCACATGAAAACTGCTTTCTGTAAATATTTTACCATAAAAAACACTGTCAAATGAATTGCCCAAAGCGCCGGCTAAAATGAGCGATGCACAAAAAATTAATCCATTAGAATATTTTTCTTTGATTAAGGTATTTTGAATAAAATAAAACCCCCATGCCACAGCTACCAATCTAAACAAAGTCAAAAATAATTTACCCCAATGTTCGCCAAATTTCATTCCAAAAGCCATTCCTTCATTCTCGATAAAATGGAGTTTAAACCAGTTGCCGATTACATTGTGCTCTTCTCCGTATGAAAAATGTGTTTTGATATATATTTTCAAAAGTTGATCAAGAAATAATACAACCAGAACAGTATAGATGACGTGTTTTAATTTCACTTAAATTATTTTGGGCAAATGTAAGTTAAAATGACTTTCATACACTCAATCACAATGAATGAAATCAATTCTTTAATGTTAAAATTTGTATATAAAAACAAGATAATCCCACTTTGATATATAGATAAAATCTATTAATAAACATGATATATATCAATAATTTCAATGACTAAAAAGCTTACCTTTGCGAAATAAATAAATTTTAAAAAAGAAAAATTATGTCATTTGTAGGTAAAAATTTCCCAAACATGTCAGTAAAAGCGATCGACTCAATGGGCGACGCGTATGAAATTAATATTTTTGAAAAAGCAGTAAGCGAAAAAAAGAAAGTATTATTATTTTGGTATCCAAAAGATTTCACATTTGTGTGTCCAACAGAATTGCACGCTTTTCAAGCAGCATTGCCAGAATTTGAAAAAAGAAATACAATTGTAATTGGTGCATCTTGCGATACTGCAGAAGTGCATTTTGCGTGGTTGAACACTGCAAAAGACAATGGTGGAATTGAAGGAGTTACATACCCTATTGTATCCGACAGTAACCGCAATTTATCTGCATTATTAGATATATTAGATGGAAAAATGAATGCAGAAAATGATGATTATTTAATTCAAGGAGATAATGTTTCATACAGAGCAACGTATATTATTGATGAAAATGGAATGGTTGTGCACGAAGGTATAAACCACATGCCAATTGGTAGAAACGTACAAGAGTTTTTAAGAATTATTGATGCTTACACACATGTTCAAACACATGGTGAAGTTTGCCCTGCTAACTGGGAAGAAGGAAAAGATGCCATGAATGCAACTAGAAATGGCGTAGCTGATTATTTAGCAAAACATTAAAAAAATCGCACTCTTTTTTTCTAAATTAAAAGATAAAAATGAGTTGATGGTTGCTTGAAAAATTTAAAAAATTACGAATATGTATACAGAATTAGAAAATGATAATTTAGCTGAAATTATTGCAAGTAATCCTAAAACAATAGTACAATTTAGTGCTGGATGGTGTGGAAATTGTAAAATAATGAAACCTAAATTTAAAAAAAGTGAAACAGAACATACAGATATGATGTATGTAATGGTGGATGCTGAAAAATTTACGGAATCTAGAAAACTAGCTAAAGTAGATAATTTGCCAACCTTTGCTTCATT